>NZ_QNUD01000032.1:0-92524 GCF_008042405.1 Bacillus sp. SH7-1 | reverse complement strand
AAACGGATTGTTTTTTTATTTCTGTTTTATACAGTTTATTTTATTTTTCTATTTTCAATACCGATAGAATTACATTAATAAAAATGAAATACAAATATTGAATCATGCTTTGTGATGCGTATTTTCAAATGAAACTTAAAATACACATTTTCCTTACATTCGAAAAATATTGATATGAATTCTCTAAAATCAGCAATCTTATCATACTAATCTATAACAATTCTGTCTTCTGCCCTTACCTGTTTCCTTTAACACATATGATTTTAAAACAAGCGCTGTTAATGAATCCGTTAATGTTTTATATGATAAATTAGATAATGCTAATAGATCGTTCGTATATAACATTCTATGCTTCTCTAATAATAATAGTACCAATCGTTCAGACGGTTTTAATGCCTCATCACTTTCTAGTATAAAGTCTATATTTTTCATTTCTCTAATTATTACTCCTTATATAAAAAAATACTTACACGACTAATTTAATATAAAAATAATACACAACTAAATCTAAAATATATTAATATAGCATCGTTTTAAAACACTATTATACTATAACATAGAAAAAGCATTTCCCGAAACAGGAAATGCTTTTTTATATTACGTTTATAATTCCTCCATACCTACATGGTGTTTCAAATTCTTAACCATACAATGCCCTCTTAATTTCGCTGGTCATCCCAAGGCATTTTTAAATCAAGTTCTTCAATGCGATTTAAAGAAACAAAAACGGCTAGTCATTCACACTCTCAACAAGAATGACTAACCATTTTTCACCTTCTTCTCAATTAACATGTTCTACCTTAAATATTTCTTGCAATATGCGGCTTACTATAATGACTTGTTCCACCGCCACCTACTACTACTTTACCGCCTTTTTCGAAAATTAATAATTTACTTGAACCATCCGCAAGAAGAACTATTACTTCAGCATTATTACTTGTTGCTACATAAATTACATAACCACTTTTTGATATACACGTTTCCCAATTTGCATCAAATTCTGATCTTACTACACGATTTGAATACACTTGATTTTCAATTCTATCTTGTTCAACGTTTTCCAAATTGATTCCTCCCACTTCACTAAAATAGCATTTATAGAAAAATAACAATTCTGTTTAAAATAGTGAATGTCTTTAATATAAATAGTATATGTAGTTTGTAGAAGGATGCTTGGACAATGAAAACATAATAACATGTAAGTAATATACAATTAAAATAAGGCAATTGATATTGTATCGATCGCCTTGTTTTCTTAGATAGCGCTTTATTTTTCTTTACGCACAGCTTCAAAAGTAAACATTTGATTTGCATTTGACGGTTCTTTTTCATATACATAGTCAGCAGAATAAGTAATGGTAGAAAAACCTATACTTTTTAAAAGAAGTTTAAATTCTTCTATTCCATACCAGCGCATAGCAAAGCGTTGCAATTCTGTTTGTACTAATTGCCCTTTACTCCATTTTTCATATTTTAAATATGATAGGGTAACTTGGTTCAGCCAATCTATTTCAATTGATTTATTTTCTAAAGTAATTCCATCTCCGCTCGGCAAAGAAAAAGTCGATGTATGAATTTCGCCAGTCTTCCAGTCATGCGGAAGCATAATATCTACGATTAATCGTCCGCCTGGATTAAGGTGTTCATAAAAACATTTCAATGCGTTTATAGAATCCTCACGATTTTCAATTAAACAAAAAGATCCAGTAGGAATGATAATTGCCTCATATTTATGTGGCAGTGAAAATTGTTGTAAGCTTGCTTCAAATAAATTAGGGCGCAATCCTCTCTCTTTACACCGCTTACGGCAAGAATCCAGCATTTCAGGTGAATTATCTATCCCATCCACTGTAAAACCAGCTTCAAGTAACGGGATGATGACACGCCCTGAACCTACTGCAGCTTCGAGAATTCTCCCTCTACAATCTATTAAACGTTCTTGGTAATACTCAATATCACCATTTAAAGAATAACCGACAGGCTTTGTGTAATCATAAAGTTCCGTGCAAAGTGTACTATACAAACTAAACATTTATTTTCTCCTCCGTTTTTTACGTACGGAAGATTTTCATTCAATTAATCTTCCTGTACCTTTATTTTTAATGAAAATTCGAAAGAGCTGACTGTCATAATATATCACTCGCTTTCCATAGAATATAATCATATTGTATAATATTTCCTTTAAAATAAAAATGTAAATAATGAAAATTCATACTTTTTTTCTAAAAGGGGGATACGATGAATTCATTAATTATATTTCTTTTACTTCTTATTGCTTTTAATGCTCTAATTTTCTTTATTGCAAAGAAGTATAGACGAATATGGAAAGTTTCCAGTGGCATTTTCATTCTTTCTTCCCCCATTGTCTTCTTCGCCACTTTGCACGTAATTGGTGAAAAAGTAGGTGATGGATTCGCTGGAGGTTTTGCCGGGCTTACCTTTAGTGGACTTTTAATCCTAAATGCGATTGTTTTATTTATCATAAGTATTTTTGTTTCTGCTAATAAAAATTCATATTAAACTCATGGCATTGGTAATACATTTATATTTCAAAATTTAAAGAGCTTACTATATAGTAGGCTCTTCATTAAAAATCATTTATTTCACAATCGGTAATGTCACTTCACTTAATTTTACTGTTAACTTTGTTCCTGCTTTTGGTCTAATTGTGTAATCATAATCACTAGCGATTAAAACGACCCCAATTTGATGCCCTGATTTAAATACATAATCATCTGGCTGCATGTCCCATGTAAACGTATAATCTTTTCCTGGTTGAATCGCTGTTGAATTTTCTATACTCTTTAAGTTTTGCGGATCCATCCAGCCTCTCGTTACGATTTCCGGCTTTGTTCCTCCATAATCAACAAGTAATGCTGTTAAGTTTGATACAGATCGATCAATATTTCCTGTAATTGAAATCTTTGGTGTACCACTTATACGCGTATCTTTTTGCAGTATAGGTATTGTATACACTAATCGATTTGCTACATCTAATTCTGGGTTTGCTACTAATTGGTTTGATTTCATTTTTGCATCATCTACGAATGAAAACACCTTATTAACAGAACCCATACTTAATGGTAAATTAACTGCTTTATTACTTAAATACATACGAACTTTTGACGGCACCGCTGATGGATCCGGCCAATTTTTTATTTTATCCCAAGTTTTATTTTCACGTTGTACATCGACCATCGGTTCATTCATAATGCCATTTTCAATTCCATACAACCAATAATCGAACCATTTATTTTGTGTTCTTTGCCAGTCATTCGTTGATGTTCCACCGTGTCCACCTTGATGTAACCACATTTTACGAGGGACATCATTCTCTCCAAGCGCTTCCCACCATTGTGAGAACTGCTTCGTCTTTACATTCCAATCATTTAAACCATGAACAACAAATACACTTGCTTTTACATTTTTAGCATCTTTTACATAATTACGTTTATCCCAAAAATCATTATAATTACCAGTTTTTCGGTCCTGTCCAGCTGTTAGCTCTTTTATTACTTGTCCACAAACTTCAGGATTTTCCCTTGTTAGTACTGCTTCTGCCATATTATCTGTATCTTCTCCTTGATATCCACCTGGCGCAATAACTGCACCATTTGCACGATAATAATCATACCAACTACTAATCGCTGCGATTGGAATAATTGTTTTTAAACCTTCAACACCAGTTGTCGCAACAGCATTCGGTAATGTACCATTATAAGAAACTCCTGTCATACCTACATTACCTGTAGACCAATCAGCCTTAACTTCCTCACCATTTTCTGTATATGCTTTCGTACGTCTATTTACCCAATCAATGACAGATTTCGTCCCTAAAATTTCTTGCTCATCCCCAGTCGTCGGACATCCATCTGATTTCCCAGTACCAATACTCTCACCTAAAATGACTGCATAACCTCTTGGCACATAATAATTTCCGTACGAACCAAGATTAACAGCTCCATACGGCTTACCTTCATACGCATACAATTCTTCATCTACATTATATACAGGAACATCTTTTAAACCCGCTCGATATGGGCTCATTTCATATATAACGGGAACTTTCACATTCGAATCAGTTTTTGGACGCATAACTTTTACTGATACACGATCCTTTTTCCCATCTCGATCACTATCAACTTCTGTTTCTACAAATAAATTTTCGATAATTGCTTCATCAAGCGAATAAATCGGTTTTGTCATCCCATTTTCTAATTCAATTTTTGTGTTTGATTGTAACACTTCTGAAACATTTCCATTTAACTTCACATCATTCTCATTTATGTAGTTTGTTTCTTTATTGTCTGCATACGCAGTCATGCTAGAAACTCCTGATGTAATTGATAAAGATAATATTGCTGATAATGTTGCTATTTTCTTTTTCCCCATACCCTTCCCTCCCCATATATTTCTTCTTTTACTATACAATAAAATTACAGAAAATTCAGTTTATATTTTATACAATAACTTGAGAAATTTGTAGAACACTCTTTCAACGAGCTTTCGAGGTTATAATCAATAAAAAACATCGCCTATTAATAGACGATGCTTCTAATAGTATTGAATTAGTCATTCTTCATATGAATATAAAACCGTATTTCTCCCTCTATAGTAGATACACCATAGTCAAAACCATGTCTTTCTAAAATACTTTTCACAATCGCTAAGCCTAGTCCTGTACCTGAATGATCTTTACTACGAGAAGATTCTACAACGTAAAAAGGTTCCCAAATTTTATCGATATCTTTCATATGTTCAACATTCATACCATTTTGAATTTGAAAATATACACTTTCATTTCGATCTTCTAATGTAATTTTTATAGTTTGATTTGCTGTATATTTTATTGCATTAGAAATTAAATTTTGAAACACCATTCTCATTTTATTTACATCTGCATAAACAATTGCATCGCCAATATTATAGTTCACATGCAAATCAATTTCTTTCGACTCCAGTTCAATCTTATGCTTGTCTAATATACTTTGAACTAGTGATTTAATAGAGAATTCTTCTTTTTGTAAAACATCTCTTTCTAATTTAGAAAATCGTAATAACTCTTCAATTAAGTTTGATATGTGATTAGTCTGTTTAATAATTGTATTAATGTACGTACCATCATCTAAACCGTCTTTTATTCCCATAGAATATGCTTTCACTAAGGCAATTGGAGTTTTTAATTCATGCGTCACATCACCCATAAATCGTTTTAAATGTTCGTTTCGATCTGTTAAATCTTCATGTGCCTCATGTAGTTTATCACTCATAATATTAATACTAGTAGCTAAGTCTCCTATTTCATCATTTGTTTTCACTTTTGTCTTTTTAAACTTTAAACGTGAAATATCTTCTGCGACATCACTTAATTCTTTCAGTGGTGTCGTAATTGTTTTTGACAATATCCATACAAGTACAATAATAAGAAAAATCGTAATACCTAAAATGAATAAATAAAATGAGTTTAACGTTTTTATTATTTCATTCGAATGTGCGATAGAAACCCCTACCAAAATCAACATATCTTCTTTCGCAATGTATTTCACAAAAAAACTAGATTTGATTTTCTCTTGATCATATATTTTATTCGATTGTCCGAAGTTCTTTACTTTTATTATTTCCTCTTTTGTAATCCAAAGTTTATTAAGGGCAACTCTTTTCCTTGTAAGTTGCATACGTAACTCATCATTAATTTGATCTTCCGAATTGTTAATTGATGTATACGCAATCGTAACATTTCCTTTATTTTCAATGCTCGTAATTGCTTCATCCAGTTGTTTGCTCGGTATGGACTGTATTTGTGCTGTAATACCTTCTAAACTTTCTCGTGTTTTGTAAATATTATATTTCGGTAAAAGATAGTTGATTAATAATAAAGAAATCGTAAAAATAAGAATAACAGTTAAAGAAATGCTGAGAAATAGCTTTTTTCCAAGTTTATTCACTCTGCTCCTCCAAACTATATCCTAAACCACGATGCGTCTTTATAATATTTTCTCCTACTTTTTTACGTAATCTTCTTACATGTGTATCAACAGTTCGCTCTTCTCCAAAATAGTCAAATCCCCATACGATATCTAACAATTTTTTACGAGTTAAAATCATGCCTTTATGATTTAAAAAACACTTTATTAATTCTAGCTCTGTTTTTGTAATATCTAACTCTTTGTCATTTTTATAAACTTTATTTTTAGTGAAATCTATTTTCAAATCTTGAACTTGAATGACATCATCATGCTGTATAAGCTTTTTTGCTCGAGTAATTAGTACGCCTGGGTGAAATGGTTTTTTTACGTACTCATCTGCCCCGCTTTGAAGCGCTGCTAATTCATCTTCGCTTTCACTTTTCGCCGTAAGCATTAATACTTTTACGCTTGAATTCTTTTTTATTTCCTGACAGACAGTAATACCACTATGTTTCGGCATCATCCAATCTAAAATAGCTAAATCAATTTTCTCATCATAAAATATTTGAAGTGCTTCCTCTCCATCTTTTGCTAATAATACTTCGAAGCCTTCTTTCTCAAAATAAGCTTTTAAAATTCTTAACATATCTTGTTCATCATCTGCAATTAATACTCTCATACGCTATCCTCCATTGCTTTTAAACAAAAACCAATTGTATTATACAACTTCTTTGTTACATAAATGTGACAGAAAAATATTTGAACCTTTTAAGGGTATAGTAAAGACGAGGTGTTGTATTATGATTAAAAAAATCGGGGTCATTACCCTTCTTTGTTTCTTATTATCGACAAATGTGTTCGCAAATACAAATCAACAAATTGAAGTATTTGATTGTCAAAAAGAAATGGTTGTTCAAAAACAATCTTTAGATCTAGCTATTCAAAAAAAAGCTGTTCAATATGCTAAATCCATTACTGGCCCGTTCAAAAACTTAAATGTCGTTCCAAAAGATGGTCACATGATAAAAATCCCTTTATCTAAACCAATTTCTATTACAAATCAATGGCTACAAACAACAATTGATGAAGTACTTATTCTTCTACCACTTAATGAAAAACCTTATATTATGCTTTACGACGATGAAAACAATCCACATTTTTATTATGTTAAAGGTGATCCGAAGGGATTATTGAAGCAAATGAATGTTAAGTTATAATGTAAGAAAGATCCCACAAATATCATTCGCGGGATCTTTCTTTATCAATTAACAACTTGATTTTCATTTAAAAAATGACTAACCTGTCTTTTATGATGGTTATCATGATCTACAAATTCTTTAATAATATATATAAGAGAATACGGCGTTCCAGTATGAGGACAATGTGATACTCCATTGGCAGTTAAAGGTTTCTTTAGATTTTCAGCAGACAGTAATCTAAGTTCTTTTACGAGTAACTCTCTTTTAGCTTTTGCTTCTTCAAGAAGTTTCATCTTAGATATACCGGATTTGGCATAACTAGATGCTAGTTTATTATATGTATCAAAATCAGGGAACTCCATTCCCTTTCCATCTCGCACTGATGATAATGTCTCACGTAATAGATAGTCATCCCAGTTCATAATATGAGATATGATTTCGCCAATAGTCCATTTCCCCTCTGATATTGGTACCACCCACAATTCCTCTTTCATACCTTTCAATGTATTTATCCAAATTGAATATTCATTGAAATCATTAATAATTTTATTTTCTCCCATCATCCAATTCCCCATTCTAATATTATATTCATATAAATTACAACATCAATCTACACAAAACAGAACAAAAGTTCTGTTGAAGAGGTAAATAATAATTCACTACATCCTTTTATATAAGTTCAAATAATGGCTCGCTCCCATATATTTTGTCCCTTTCACAAATCCAATCGAAGTATAAAATTTGTCACCCTGTACTGTATCTGTATGTAAGACAACAATATTAAAATATTTTTTCGCATCGCTTATAATTCTCACTAATAATAACCTCCCTAATCCTTTCCGGCGATATTTTTTTGCAATATAAAATCTTCTTACCCTACCAATCTTATTGTTTATTATATACGGACCCTCAGTTAACCCTCCTATTCCGATTAACTTTTCCTCATGAACAATCCCATATAAGCATTCACCAGTTTTATTAAATGTGTTTATTTTATTTTCATATTCACTGATTAGTTTTATTAGGAAATAAAATCCTTCGTCTTTGCTTTCCTGAACAAGATATTCGTGTTCGTATATCATTAAATCTTCAATTTGTTGAATATGTATATCTTTCAAGTAAATTCCCCTTACTATGAAAATACATAAAAATGCTATAGAATTATTGATTCTGAGCATTTTTATGATTGTTGTCTTATTTAATTCGTAGTATGTGTATTCTTCAATTCAGATGTAAATCGATAATATAGTTGTTTAAGTCTTATTGAACTAAAGCAGCTGTTTGTTTAAATGAATACATTTATAGTGTCTCTCAAATATAATATCAGTTTTTAAATTCACCATTCTTCTCTAACAGGTTCAAGTTAAGTTATAATTTGTTAATCTAAATGTTTATGTAACCACAGTTCAAATATCTTTAACTGTTCTTCAGTATGAAAATAATGTTCACCTGTCTCCACGACCTCTAATTCACAACGATGTTTTTTTGTAAAATAGTTTATAGTTTCAAATTCACACAGTTCATCCTTAGCTCCATACATAATATATGTATCTGTATTCCATGTACTAATAGGATTCTCTTTTACATAGCATAAATAATCCCAATATAACTTTTGACCAATAGGTGTCTCTATAGTCATTTCTTTTTGCAAAAGTTCTGGTGTTACATTAAACCATTTCATCATATTTTCGATAATTCGTTCCATATTAACTACTGGTGATAAAAATAATGCCTTTTCTATCACATCATTTTGATAGGCTAAAAGGCTAAAATAAGCTCCTATACTACATGCAAACACGCTTACTTCTTTCCAATGTTCTTTTGCGTAATTCATAATTATAGATAATTCACTAACACAAAACTGTACTTTGCAAGGAGTATTATCATTTTTTCTGTCTCCATGCTCAGGTAAATCAAAGCTTAATACTTGATAACCTTTTTGATTAGCTTCTTCAGCTAATATTTGAATAACTGTATCTTCCTTATTTGACATATTTCCATGTACTGCAATAAAAACTTTTTCACTTTTATCTCCCCACAAAACCGAGGGAATATTACTAATGTTAAAATTATCTTTAAGCATATTTCCTCCTTGGAATAAGATATATAGGAATTGGCAAAAAACTGCACACACTTTATAATCGTTGCACAGTAGGCAATACTACCTTCAACTCAAGTAAATCGTCTATTACTATATCTGCATGAGCAAGTTCTTCTTCTTGTGCAAAATCAAAATTACATCCAATCGCAATCAAGCCATTATCTTTAGCTGCGTTTATATCAGATAACCGGTCACCAACTACAGCTGCTTCTTTTATATCATATTTGTTCAAAATACTTTTTACTAAGTCGCTTTTATTAAGTGAGTTTATTTGTTCAATACTAAATGTTTCAGTAATCCATTGGTCTAAATCATAATAAGATACGATTGCTCGTAAATATTCAGTTAAACCATTGCTAGCAATATAAATTGAACAATTATTTTCTTTTATATATGTAAAAATTTCTTTTACATTTGGGTATAATGCACCTTTTCCACTCATAATGTTTTCAATTAATCTTTCTAAAAAATATACATCGGTTTGTTCTCTTACTTCAAGAGAATGATTTGGTAATAAAGCTTCCCAAACTTTCGGTAACGGCACACCCATAATTTCACGGTATTTTTCAATAGGTGTTACCGTATCCCATAACTGTAATGATCTTAAGTGATCAAATGTATCATCTAACGATAATTCTAAAATTTTATCTGTTTGAAATAACGTTCCGTCCATATCAAAAATTAATGCTTGTAACATGTCATTATCTCCTTTTGAACTATAAGTTTTACTCGATATATTTTTCAGCATCTCAACGATAATTTCTGAACAATAATTCGCGGCTGTTTTCGCGAGGTCATCATAAGAAATTTGAGCTTCATCGTCGGCACTGTCTGAAATACATCGTATTACGAGAAACGGTACTTCATTTATGTAAGCAACCTGTCCAATTGCTGCACCTTCCATTTCTGTACAATGCGGTGCATATTCATCTATTAATTTCGCCTTTAGGTTTGAATCTTCAACAAAACATTCACCGCTTACAATTCTTCCTTCATGAACCCCAATATGTAAACTACTACTATTGCATGCAGTACGTGCTAACTCTATTAATTTCTTACTTGCGTAAAACTCCTCTTGGAACGGGAATAAGTTTTTCATTTGAGTCTTACTTACATCATGATGAGTTACATTCGTTGAAATAACTATATCGCCAACTTTTACATCTGGATGTAGCCCGCCAGCAACACCCGTATTTATGATAGCATCTACATCAAATTTATGAATTAACGTTTGCGTACATGCGGCTGCATTAACTTTCCCTACACCACATCTTGTAACAATTATTTCTGTTCCCATGAATTCACCAATGTAAAAAGGCATTCCCGCAATTGTTTGTTCCACTTGTATAACTAGTTTTTCTAAAAGTAAGTCAATTTCAATTTGCATTGCTCCGATAATGCCGATTTTATTCATGAATATAGTCCCCTTTTCACTTATAAGCCTGCCAACATATTATGTAATGCACCGTAATTTTCAGCTATCCAATTCATTTCATCCGCAAAACGTGAAGGTGGTACACTATGCTGATCCATATTGGCATGAATCCACCAAGTACTCTCCATGTACCAAAGCATTTGAATTGCCCGAACAATATTCCCTACTGGAAAGTCTAATTCATTGCGGTACCCTTCTAAAAATGATGCAACAAGACTCTTATTTAAACTCCCATCATGTAAGGCACAAGATATAACCGCACGTCCAATATCCAATTCTACATAATCATAATCCATACGATCAAAATCTAAAATTGCTGAGACTTTATCATTATGGAATAAGAAATTATCTACCCATAGATCGCGGTGCACCCATCCCTTTTTACTATTATAAAATTGATCTACATTTACCAATTGTGTTGCCTCTTGTTGTAATTTTATATAAGGAAGAATGTGCTCTTTTCCTAGCTTCTCTGCTTCTCTCCTTTTCTTTTCCCAATGTGTCAACCTTTCCTCTTTAGTAGGCGGAACAAATTTAGGGATTTCTCCTTCTATTAAATTGCCGTCATTTAACAATTTATGCATATGACCTATCGTCTGACCAAGAGAGTGGATTTCCTTTTCATTCACCTTTCCTGGTGAGACTAGATTACCTTCTTTATGTTCTAATGCTATAAATCTTTCATCAGTTTTTGATATATGCATTACATTATTTTTATAAGTTAACAATTTTGGGCATCTTACCCCATTATTATGTAATCTTTGCTGTTGTTGTAATGCTTGCAATAACGTTAATGGGTCATATAACTTATATCGTTCTTTATTATATTGCTTTAATACAAAGTTCCCTACATCCGTTTCGAGTTTCCACTTTAAGTTTAACCAACCACGATGAATTGGAATTACTTTTTGTATTTTAAATTCAAATAAAGATTCGCACTCTACTTGCAGCTCTTGTAATATCATTTTAGCTTTTTCATTAGATAACGGCTCTATCATCTTTTTTATCCTTTCTTAACTTGCTGTTCCTTTCATTCTCTCTACCAAAACTGAAATTAAAAATTTCGGAAGTACAAGTTGTCTCTTAAATCTTTTCGGCTGCGAAAGTAACCTATACAGCCATTCAGTTCCAGTATCCCTCATAATTTTTGGTGCTCTTTTTACAGTACCAGATAATATATCGATCATACCTCCAATACCAATAGATAGTGGAATGTTTAATGTTTGTATGTTTTCATAGATGAATTCTTCTTGTTTTGGTGAACCTAGTCCTACTAGTAGTAAGTGCGGCTTGAATTGCTTAATTTTCACTTTCACTTCTTCTATTTCTTCGCCATTTACAAATCCATGCTGTCCTTTAAACTGTGCTCCCGGAAACTGCTCATTTAATTTTTTTAGTGCCTTTTTATTACTTTCTGGCGCAGCTCCAAAAAGAAAGACACGATATTCATTGTCATTACAGTATTTTATTAAATCGTGAGTGATATCTGCCCCAGTAACACGTTCTTTCAAAGTTCCTTTTAATATTTTCGAGCCTATTATGACGCCAATCCCATCCGCTGTTATTAAATCTGCAGAAAGTAACATCTTTTTAAACTGTTTTGATTTAGCCGTGCTTTCCTTTGCAGACATAACAATTTCAGGATTTGCAGTTACTACAAATCTTGGTTTCTCTTGTTGTTCATGTAGCCAACGTTTTAATAAACTTATAGCTTTTTCATATTCTAAAGTTGAAAAAGGTATCCCCTTTATAAGTTGGTTATCCACTATACTCTCCCCTTACATCAGTTGCAAATATTCATCAACATCTTTAGAAATTTGTTTAAAAGCTTTATCCCAGAATACATAGCTTGTTATATCGATTTCAAAATGTTTTTTCATAAGCTCTTCCACTGGAGCTTTTCCTGTTTCTCGTAAAAACTCCTTATATTTCGAATGAAAAGTACTTTTACTTTCTTTAGCTATTTCTAATAAACTAAAACTAGCTAAATACCCAAATGTGTATGGATAATTATAAAAAGGAACATCTGCAATATAAAATTGAATGTATTTCATCCACACAAAGGGCTGATATTTTGATAACGCATGCCCATATGCTTTTTCTTGCGCTACTATAGATAATTTCTCTATTTCATCAGTACTTAATGGACCTTCTTTACACTTTTCATAAAAATTCTTCTCAAATTCAAATGATGCTCGTATTGCCATTACATAATTAAAACTGTTTCGTATTTTCCAACTAAGCAATGACTTTTTCATATCTATACTATCTGTTGTTTGAATTAGATAGTTTATAAGCACGGTTTCAAAGAATATAGACGCCGATTCAGCCGTACTCATTGGCAAATAATCATCTAAAAAAGAAGTAGATTGCTCAAAACTCATATTATAAAAATGCCAAGCATGTCCTAGTTCGTGCGCAAGTACTTTTACACTATCAATACTTCCGTCATAACGCATAGAGATTCGTGATTCTTTTTCACTGAAAAAAGGAGCACAAAAGCCACCTGGTGGTTTATTATCTCTCGGTTCCGCATCTACCCATCCACTCACTATTGCATTCCGTGCAAATTCTGCTAATTCTCCATGAATATCCTTTAATGCGTCATATAAGTTTTGTACTGCTACTGAAAAAGGAATAATAGCCTCATTATTTTCCTTTACTGCCATAAGTTCATGCCAAGTAATCAAAGCTTCTCCTTCCTTATACGTGTTTAAAGCACTTACTAATGTATCAATATTTCCTTCTGTCGCATTCCACATTTGCAATAATACAGTTTCAGAAATACCATTCGAATGTAGAGATTGCGTTAAAATCTCTCTATCTACTAATTCATTACTCTTTGTATTACGCAATCTCCCTATTTGATTCAATACAGTAGCAAAAATTTCTTTTTCCTTATGTAAGGCATTTGTTAATAACTCGAATACTTCTAGTCTTTCCTTTTCATTATCACTATTCATTGCAATATGATTTGCTTGTCCAAATGATAATTGCTGATTATTGTGCTCTATTTCTATCCTATTCCTTAATTGTATGTACATATTTTCCCACGCATGTAGTTCATCTTTTATTAGCCTAGTATTATCAGTAATTTCCACTTCACTTTGCTGTATGATTTGCTGCACTTCACTTTTTAATTCCTTTACTTTCACAGTCAATCTAGTATTATCCGATGCAACACTTTCTTCAGCCGATTGACAGTACAAATAGTATTCTGCTTTTTCAATAGCTTGAATAAGTTTTGAAAGGATTTTTACATCCTTTGTCACCATATATTGCTCTTTTAACTCCAATATTGGAAATATAATGTCTCCACACGTATATAATCGATTTAAATCCCATCTAGCAATTTCATGCATTTTATAGCCGCCTCCTATTTTTACAAATAGTTACAGATATCTCCCGTAAAACAATTATATATGAGATAACTAAATTTTAACATCTTGAAATATTTAGATTTTTATAACCAAAAGACTTCAACACACAAAAAAGATGATTCTGTTGGAAAAAGAATCATCTTTTTAACATCTTATATTTAGTAACTGCTTTTTCTTCGCATTAAATTCAGCTTCTGTAATAACGCCCATATCTAATAATTCCTTAAATTATTTCAGCTCATCTGCTACAGAAACAGTAGCATTATCTTGAAGAAAAAAAAGATTGATCAAAAGATCAATCCTTTACTCTACTTCATTTAAGAAAAATAACGTTATAACGCCAGGTCCTGTATGTGCTCCGATTGCTGCACCAATTGTGTTTACGATAAATACTTCACAGCCAAATCTTTCCGTAATTAATGATTTTAATGCTTCAGCTGTTTCTAAGTCATCGCCATGAGTCATACCAATTGTTTGACCTTTAAGCTCTTTTCCGCGTTCTTCCATAATATCAACAATACGGCTTAATACTTTCTTTTTCCCTCTTACCTTTTCAAGTGGTACAAGTTTTCCTTCTTCCACGTTTAAGATAGGCTTAATGTTTAGTAAACCACCGATAAAACCAGCTACTTTACTTAAACGTCCACCTCTAACAAGGTACTGTAAGTCAGCTACAGTGAAGATGTGCTCCATATGGTTCATTAGAAAAGCGACATGGTTTAAAATATCTTCTTTTGATGCGCCGTCTTTTGCCATTTTAGCAGCTTCTAAAACGACAAGACCTTGACCAAGCGAAGCACATTTCGTATCAATAATTTCTAGATCTAAATCCGCATATGTTTCTTTTACTTCCTCTTTAATGACAACTGATGATTGATATGTACCAGACAGTTCAGATGAAAAAGCTAAATATATACAAGGATTACCTTCTTTTGCATAAGAAACAAATTTTTCTTGGAAAGTTTCAAGTGAAGGCAATGACGTTCTATAAACAGCGCCTTCTCTCATTTTTTGCAATAATGTAACTGACTCTAATGTTACTCCATCTAAATACTCTGTTTCTGCTTCATCATATACACGGAGTGGAATTAAATCAATATCATATGCTTGCAGCAATTCTACCGGTAAATCCGCCGCACTATCCGTAATGATTTTAACACCCATTTTTAAACCTCTATTCTGTTATAAATATAAAATAATAAAATAAAAAATAGTACTTTTAAATTATATACGTAAAACTTAAATGAAGAAAGGAAAACACTTTATATTGTATGCACTATTCTTCAAAACCTGAACCTTTACTAAAAATCATTCTATTTTAACTATTTATTATTCTTTCTATAACACAAATGATTTTATAATTATTTTGCATTTATATATTTTATTTTTTAATTCAATATAGTCTTTTCAAATTTATACTATTTAAAATTTAAAAGCCAAATCCAATAAAGGAAACGGCTTTTAAATTTTTAAAAAAATAACCAAACTTTATTTTCCATCACATTGTTTGTTTACATTATTATTTATGCAATGTTAAATATTAGTCCAGTTATGATTAATATTTATAGCCTGTACTAGAATTAAAACAGTGAATATTTATCACTAAGAAGCAGCATATATAAAAAACAAGTTAAACATTTTATAAAATATTTAATTTAACTAGTAACGCTAATAAAATTTGGAGAAGAATTTGAACATTTACAGCTATATCTGTATCAGTAGTCGTAACTGTAACATTTCTAGAATTTCTAATAACAGTTTCTTGTTTATTAACTTGTTTAATAGATGATTTTTGAAACAATTCTTGTGCAACACGATCAGCTTTTTCACTATCTGCTATAGAAATACTTATTATCACCACGATAGCTGCTTGTAATGCAGCTTGAATAGATAACGCAGCTTTTGTATCTGTAGTAGTAACTTCTACATCTGCTGAATCAACAATTGTAATTGATTCTTCAGAAATTTGGTAAGTTTTACTTTCTTGCGCAGCTGCTTCTGAAACGCTAGCATTTTTAAAAGATGGATGAGGATTTGAGGAATCTAATGCACTCCACTTTTTATTTTCATCTGAATGACATGTTTTGTCCATACGTTCACCCCCTTTCAATCTAAATAATTATTAACTTGTGATTGTATTTCAGAAACAATACTTTTAATTTGCTGCTTTTTTTCTGGCGATAAATTTTTTAGTTTTTCTTCATTTATCCCATGCCTATTAAAAATATCTGAGAGTAAAAGGTCTATAATTATATTCTTTTGATCCTTATCAAACTTAAAGGAAGAAAATTTGTTTAAATCATCCATTTACAATATTCACTCCAATCAATTTTCTATAAAAATTTTAAATATCTACGAGCATTATATGTAATGAAATAAAAATTGCTTGGACAAGTAACTTAATCTTCTATTTTCACTTCTTTTTGCTAATAAAATCAAAAGCTGGCTTCTATAAGAAGACAGCTTTCCTTCACTTCACATAAATATAAGTTTCATTACTGTTAAATCATGTATTTTATCTTTATTTGTAGTTTTCCACACTTGCTTTACCATTAATCTTGAATAGTAATTCAGTCATAATAAAAAGTCCAAGCTTGTACCACGTATTACAACAAAAAACATTTACTTAGAGTGAAAACTTATAGCTAAATATCAATAGGATAGACACTTTATAAAATGTTTAGTTTAACTAATAAAGCTAATAAAATTTGAAGGAGAATTTGAATATTCACTGCAATATCCGTATCAGTAGTTGTTACGGTTACGTTTCTGGAATTTTTAATAAATGTTTTTTGTCTATTAATTTGTTTAATAGCTGATTTTTGAAATAATTCTTGTGTTATTTTATCTGCCTTTTCACTATCTGCTATAGAAATACTTACTACAACTACGATAGCTGCTTGTAATGCCGCTTGGATAGATAGCGCAGCTTTTGTATCTGTAGTAGTAACTTGTACATCTGCTGAATCAACTATTTCAATATATTCCTCAGAAATTTGATCGATTTCATCTGTTTGTATAGCTTCCTCTAAAAAATTTGCATTTTTACTAAACGAATAATAATTTAATGATTCGCAATCTTCTTTTTTTGGCTCACAATCCTCTTTTTTTGGTTCACAATCCTCTTTTTTTGGCTCACAATCCTCTTTTTTTGGCTCACAATCCTCTTTTTTTGGCTCGCAATCCTCTTTTTTCGGCTCGCAATCCTCTTTTTTCGGCTCACAATCCTCTTTTTTTGGCTCAGGAACTCGTTTTTTCGGCTCAAACTCCCGGTTTAATGGATCCCGATTTTTCTTTCTTCTACAAACTTCACATTCACACATAAAATCACCCCTTTTAGTCTTAAAAATTAGCAATATTAAAATATTGACTAACTAATAGCATTTTATGTATTTTTTTAAAATTTGTTTGGACAAGTAACTTAATCTTCTACTTCTTTTTCTAATAAAAAAAGCTGCCTTCTAATAAGAAGACAACTTTCTTTGTGACTACTCTAGAATAGATTTCATACAATATAATTGTTCCTTCCTTATAACCTGAGTTCGTCACTTTAGTTATAAAAATGTGGGTATATCCTATAACCTTTTTAGGGATCATTCATAATTTATTTCATAAAAAGTGCTTTGTTTTACTGAAAGGTGGTTGCGGAAACAACCGCCTTTTTATTCGGAACAAAATAAAACTTTTATATAAAAGGCCCATAATTAAATACACTTAACTTCATATGATATATTGCATCCTTTCTTTTTAGAATGAGTAGTCGTTACTGAAGGGCACTTTTCGAAGTGCTCTTATATTTATATCCATTTTCCTTTTTCAGGAGGATTTTTTTACTAAATCCTAATACGATTTTTATCACTCTAGCTGGTGATTATCATATTCCCTTAATAGTTCCAATTAATACAGTAGCTACTAATTAAAATAAGCCTATAAACTCTATACGCTTAAACAATAATGCGTTACAAAACACATAAACTAATTTTTGACTATGTAACACTAAATTCACAAGGTCATTATCCTCTGTTTGTTGAAGTCATCATTTCAATACCAGCAAACCCACACCTTCAACTAAGAAATTTAACAAATCTGCTATATCAAGGTTCTTTTGATGTAGCATCTTATGTTCTATATAATGAAGATAGCGCTAGTTTTCCAAAGGAGGATGCAAATGAGGATGCAAATGGCTACATCTAACGATTTAGAATGGATTAATAATCAATATGACTCAATAGGATTTGTACGAAGTGATTTAAAAAGAGATAAAGTTGCAATCATTACATACAACAATGAGTATGCAGGTGTTGGACGATTAGTCCAAATAGATGAAGATACTTTAGAAATGGGTGGAATTTATATTCTCCCTCAATATAGAGGAATACAGTTAGCCGGAGAACTCGTTTCATCTTTAGTAGAAACTGCGAAGAAATTACAAGTACCAAATGTATATTGTCTTCCTTTTGAGGAATTAGAACACTTTTATAAGAAATATGGCTATACAGAGGTCGATACTACGAAAGAAGTTGTTCATCCAATTATTCTAGAAAAATATAATTGGTGTTTGGATCATTATGAAAAGCATGTTTTATTATTTAAGTTGTAAAAATACCTAAAGAGAGCATATATAAAAATATTATTTATACTTTCCGTATAAATAATAACCCTACTTTATTTGGTCAACAACAGCTTCTACAAGATATACTATTACTATATACGCTGTCTTTTTCCTTAACCTTACTTTTGTATAAAAGATTAGTTTGTTTAAAATTACCTTAAATCGCATTCCAACAAACCAATCACAAGATGAATTCCTATATAATACAATTAAGTAATTAAAAGGAGCGTTATTCATGATAGATGTAGTAAGACTCATTATCTTTATTGTTGTTGCGATTGGTGCCATTATTAACTTATTCATAGAGTTTAAAAAACCTAAAAAAAGTATATTCTCAATCGTTTTTCTATCAGTACTCTTAATTGGAGCCTCAGGATTAATCAAAAATATTTTATCTCAACTTTTATAGACGATTGATTAAAAATCAATGTTACGTCAATAATGTAAGTAACATGATTGTATTTTCCATTCCCCCTTGGAGAGGAGCAGTTAGCTTATGCTAGCTGCTCTTTTATGTACAACGATTTCATCTATTATCCACAAAATACGTATCATACGCCTTATCAAAAATATATCCTAACTTTTCTGCTAGTTTAGCTGACGTAGTATTCGCTGCATCCCAGTTTGGATATATCTCTTTTTCTAAACAAGCCAAGATTAGCGCTGCACTAACTATAGTCGCCAATCCTTTTCTTCTATGATTGTGATTAGTCGCCACTTCAATTTCAATCCCTTTTTCATAAATGCTATATGATGATGCACCGCATACAACTTCTCCTTTATACAAAATACTATACCCTATACCCCGGTTTAAATAATCTTCTACTGATTGAAATTGACTTATAAAATCTTCAGAGACCTTATGTAATGTAGGGATATTTACAATATGTTCATCTATTCTTCGTAACTCATAGCCATTTGGAAGTGCTGATATAAAGGATTGTAATTTTGAACGATCAAAAACTTCTGCATTACGTTTAAATTTATAGCGTAAAAACTTATCTATTTTTCTTTCGTAAAATGTTTCTAAACACTTTTTCCACTCTTCACCATTTACAATTACTAACATTCTATCAGGAATGTTACGTAGTAATTCTTCTGTTTCTTTCACATTTGAATCCCCAGCGTAAAATGTGAAAATCCCTACCGTAACTTGTGCTACTGTTGGATTTTCGAGATCATTTACCCAAGCGTTACCCATATGACCTTGTAAATAAGAAAGTAAAACAACGTTATTGAAATCTTCGAACATAGTAACTAATTTTTCTCTTGTATGTATATTCACTTCATATATCATTCACATTCCTGCTTTCATTAGAATCAATGTACCTCTACTTTTTTCATAAGCCCTTTTATTCTACATATAAGCAAACGTCTACTAAATTCCATATAATTATATATTATTCATAAATATAAAATTATTATAACATCTAATCAAAAAAGTAAAATTCGCTTTTACAATTGTAAAATGCACATCTTATCGCAGACGTCGTTACTGATGTTTGTTTTGTATTCCCAGCGCTATCCGCTGTAAACGCAGGATATGAAGTGTTTATTGCAACTGATGCATCTGGATCTTTTAATAAACAAGTCGCTGATGCCGCTCTTATGCGTATGGCTCATGGAGAAGTTCAATTAATGAACTGGTTTAGCATTGCAGCTGAATTACAGCGTGACTGGCGAAATGATGTTGAAGGCTTTGGAGCTTTACTTGCTAAACATCTTCCAAGTTATCAAAATATCATCGGAAGCTACATGGGAGCTCAAAAAGAATTTAGTAAATAACACAATCATTAATTAATCTTAATAAAAGTTACTAACAACTATTTACATAGTTAAAAAAGGGCTACTTCAATAGCCCTTTTCTTATTTGCTTTAATACCATCCAATTCGCATATTGATTAACCCTCATTATCTTGTAAGAGGGTTAATCAATATGGATACGTTATATCTCCTTCTTAGAAGTAAAGGATTCTGTAGCGCCATTTTTATATATTTTAGTCAGCTTAATAATTGATTTGTACGTATTATTGCCATTCTTTATCATCTTTTTCATTTCTTCTATTTCAGCATTACCAGTTCCACTCTCTAATCTCAAACAGTTCGAAATGTTGAGGTATCCACTCGATGCGAAAAGAATAATAAACGTAAGATCTGGGAAATTAATGAACAGTATTCCAAACTTTAAAGGATTCCCAGCCGTATCAGATAAAACTAATCGAAAGTTTAATAGTTCAGGCACTTGAACAAAGTCTTTAGAAACAATTGCTTCCCCAACTATTGTAACCTGCTTCACTGCATTGCCATTTTCATCTATAAATTCAGTACAACTAGGTGCATCAATTGTTTTTGCTTGCAGTGATAAATTCAATTCTGGATTGTGAAAGTCAAAAAAGAGTGTACTTCCTTCGGTTAAACATTGCGGACAAATATTTCCAAGTAGACTAAAATCCTCTTCAATAAATTTAACTTTCGTTTTACAACTACAGACTTTTCCTATTCGAATTGCATCAATCTTAGAGCAATCTACAAAAATAACCTCATTGTCCTCTTGTACGAAGGATACGATACCATTCCTCTTATTAAATGAAAGAAAATAAGATACAACAATTCCATTTCCTGCTATTACAATACTCTCAACTTTAGTATACGGTTCAAGACTTTGTAAAAATTCACATATACTATTTTGGCAACATCCACAATCGCGTTTCGGCTCACAATCCACTTACACTCCATCCCTTCCCTATATGTTTTTATCTAATACATATAATATGAGCGGAGTATAAAAAAAGCTTGGACAATATAACTTTAACGTAAGAATTCACACTAAGTATAAGGAATAACACATAATTTTTACTATAAATACATATAACAATTTCATCTTTCATGAAAAAAACGTTATAATAAGGTGTAGCCTCTACGATTACGTTATAAAGGAGATTAAAACAATGGCTAAAATTAAAGTATACCAAGCAAAAGAAGAAAATATGGAAGCAGTAAAAAACATCATTGATGTTGAGGAACAAAATCCAACTGCTGACAACTTACAAAATCTATACGCATGTGTATTAGAAACTGAAGATATGGCATTGCCTGAATCATACATTGAAGAAGATATCTTAATCGATTCTATGGAAGTTATGGTTAACGCTTCTCAAAGCAAGCTACGAGACTTAGGTACATATGATGTAATCGAAGTTCAAAACAAAGGTAAGAAAACACAAATATTATTATTAGCAGACGAAGAATACGAAATCATCGAAGGCTAATCTAAATCTGTACATACGAAAAAGCTCCCTTCCAATTGGAAAGGAGCTTTTTCATTACGCTTTGGATGTTTCGTTCTTATTATTCTTTTGTTGTTTCTTAATTACCATGCGCTCATTGCCCATAAAGAAAATAAATATGAATGCTAAACCAGCTGGTACTAATGCCCACATAAATGTTTGAACAATTGAGCTAGAAAGAGCGTCAACAATTTTATCTAATATTTGCGGCGGAATTTGAGATCTTGCCGATTCTGATAGAATAGCTCTTGAATCTCCTAAAGCATTTGTATTCATTCTCCCACTCATCCCTTTAAACGCTTCTTCTAATTGATCTTGGAAACCTGTTCTTTGGATCATTCCGAAGATTGTAATACCAAGCGTCATTCCTAATGAACGAATGAAATTACTCGTTGAAGTTGCAGATCCGCGCTGTTCCATACCGAAGTTGTGAATAGCTGCCATACTTAGTACAGAGAATGAGAATCCAACTCCAAATCCGATAATAATCATATACACTGTTAATAATGCACGACTTGTTTCTGGCGTTAATGTGCTTAATAAAAATAGTCCAATTAGCATAATAACCGCAGAAATAATCATAATGTTTCGGTAGCTAAGTTTTGTCGTTAAAAATCCGCCTAATTGCGCTGTTACGACTGATCCGAACATCATCGGTAAAAGTAATAACCCTGAGTTTGTTGCGCTACCACCGTATACCCCTTGAATGAATAATGGAATATATACAGTTGCTGACATAAACGCAGCACCGTAACATAATGCAATAATGGTACTCATCCCGAATAAACGTTGTTTAAACATTTCAAACGAAATGATCGGTTCTTCTACTTTACGTTCAATAAAAATAAATGCAATAATTAAAATAGCGAATGCGCCAAATAAACTTAAAATAAAGCTAGAATCCCAGTCATACTTTTGTCCACCAAGTTCAAGCGCAAACATTAACGAAACTACTGCACCAACTAAAGTAATTGCCCCAAACCAATCAATTTTTTGCTTTCTATGAACTCGTGACTCTTTATAAAAGAATGTAATAAAAATAAGTGCTAAAACGCCAAGCGGTAAGTTAATATAAAATACCCAGTGCCAGCTAATATAATCTGTAATATACGCGCCAAGCAACGGTCCAAAAATACTTGATAAACCAAATACTGCTCCGAATAATCCACCCATTTTCCCGCGCTTTTCAGGAGGGAAAATATCAAAAACGATAGTAAATGCGATCGGTACTAATGCCCCGCCGCCAATACCTTGAATCGCACGATAAATACCTAACTGTGTAATGTTTTCAGCAGTACCACAAAGTGCCGAACCAATCATAAAGACGATTAAACCGAAAATAAAGAACCTTTTTCTACCATACATATCTGATAGTTTACCGAATATCGGCATACCTGCCATTTCTGCGACCATATAGGCAGAAACGACCCATACAAAGTTTTCAAGGCCTCCTAAGTCACCAACAATCGTTCCCATCGCTGTTACGACAATGGTATTATCCATTGATGCCATTAAAATACCTAGCAATAAGCCCGCCACAACAAAGCCGAGCTTATTATTCTTCTCAACCATAACCTTGCTCTCCCTCGTACTACTTATATTTGTTTATGTTCTTTTACGACTGCATTACCCTTTTGATTAAAACTAGTATGATATTCTACAACACTAATTTCACAACCAGGGCCAATTGTAACATTGTTTCCTCTCACTACTTCAGCAATCGTATGTTCTAAATATATATCATCTCCTTCAACAATTGAAGTTTGGAGGTTTCCAACATGACTAGTAAAAGGAAAAAATCTCGCTTTTTTACGAATAGTAATTTTTTTACCACCAATTTCTCTTACCTTACTTCCTTCATAACGAAGTGAGATTTGAATGTTTTCAGCATTTAGTAATCCATCACTTTCAAGACCACCAGTTAATGATAAATTTTCTACTTCAATATCTTCCTTCACATTTAAAGCACCTTTTACATCGACAAAATCACCTGAAAACTTTCCTGCAATATCTATCATACCTCTAACTTTTGTTTTTTCAATATGTGCATCGCCATGAATTTGTGTATTACCATATACTTTTACATATTCCGCATCTACATTTCCTTGTACTTCGCTATCTCCATACACAATATAATTTTTCACTTTCATATCACCGCGTACATCACTCGTGCCATACGTTTTAAATTCATTACAACTCATAGCATTCGTAATTGTTCCTTCACCGCGAATCTTCACTTTATTATAATCTCCGCCTGCTGAATTACCGGAACCATTTACTGTGAGACTATGTGGATGTTCCATATTACTTACTCCCTCCCATTAAACCTGCTTAATTTCTTTTACATTTGCGCTTTTATCAACAGTAAGCATACCTGTATATTCAATGAGTTCAATCTCACAGTTCGGTCCTACTGTAACATTATTTCCTCTTACCGTTCTTATGTGAGCATAATCAATATCGATATTGTCACCTTCAAGCAGCTCAGCTTCTAACTGCAAGCCAAATACTGTTTTAAATAGCCTACTAAATGTACCTGATCTATGTCTTACTTTAATCGTTTGACCACCAATTTCTTTCGCTCGACATGTACCGTGAATATTAATATTTATTTCATCGGCGCTTAATAACCCACCAATTGTAAATTGTCCTTCTGAAGAAAAAGTATCCACTTCACAATTACCATCAATTGTCGCTTGACCATTGACTTTAAATTCTTCGCCAGTGACATTTCCACCTATCGTACTTTTTCCTGCAATTTTCAAACTGTTTGCTTTCCCATCAATTCGCATCTTTTCTGCAAGTACTGTACCATCGACTTTACCTGATCCACTAATTCTTGCATTGCTACTTTTTAAGTTTCCAGTAACGGCACCGTAACCATTACATTCAAATTGCTCACATTCAACATTCCCATTCACAGTTCCTTTTCCGTTTAATTGCACTTTATGAAACTCGCCACCATTCGATGAACCGTAACCATTTATAATCAAATTATCTGTACGCATACTTTCTCCTCCACTACAACAATTTAGTTTTTAATGCTTCGGTATATTTCATAATCGCTTCGCGTAAAACGATTTTAGTGCCTTTTTCAAAAATTAAATCTTCCACGTTTGAAACTAAGAAACATGTAGAAATCCCTAACTTTCGGACAATGATTAAGTCACACGTTTTATGTTTAATTGCTTCATAATTTTCACGTAAAACTTGCAAGACCATTTTTCCTTCTTCTAAACTAATCTCTCCCGATTGTAGTAATTCTTCTAACATGTACACATAAAGAATATCTACAAATTGAAACTCTGTTGTTTTATTCGTTTGTTCTATGAAGAATTGTAGAACTGGCTCTGATGCAATCCCTTTACGTAAAATGTCTTCCTTTGTTAAAAGAATTTCTCTCACACTCGGTGAAAACATATTCGCTAGTTCATCAAGTGATAGATCCTCTTTCATCGTTTGGATTTTATCAATTCGCTCTAAAATCTTTTCTTTCGGAAAAAATGTCTCCTGACCCGTGAATGTAGACTTTCGTACAAACCAATCTTCCGGTATTAAATTTTTTCTTTTCCACCTATATAACTGTCCGTATGAAATACCAGTAAGTTCTAATAAATCTTTTTTTGAAATTAAATCTGTACTCAACTGTATAACACTCCTTCCTGATAACAATGTAACATAACACTGTTACGCTGTAAATAGACTTTTATCACAAGTATCGTAACAATGTGTAAAACAAACCTATTTTACATACAAAAAAGGTCCTTACACATCTAATGAAAATGCATAAGAACCTTTATATATCAAGGTTTAAACCATATTTTATAAAAATCAATCCACCCTTGTGAATTAATCATTATATTTTGTACTTTTTCGTGAGAAGTTATTTGTTGTTTGTTACGATATAAAGGAATAACTTGAATTTGACGTAACAAAGTGTCTTCAATATCGCGTAACAGTGTAACTCTTTTCTCTACTTGTTCTTGTTTAAAATAAGGGGCCAATGATTTATGAAAGTCCATTCTGCTTTGCCCATAAATAAAACTGTTTTTTGTAAGAAACATATATAGCAAACTATCTTCTATTCGTTCGCTAATTGTTGCGCTATCATGCATCATATCAGCCTTTTGTATCGTACTTATTTCTAACAGATCTTCTATTTCAAGAAAATTATTTTCTACAAGAATCCCGTACATCGCACACTCTTTTTGTATCCATTGTGCATCTTCAACGTGATCTCGTCCTGTAAATGTGTATAGTTGTAGCACTTCACTATGATATGTACTCCTTTTAATTAAACTTTCGATATCTTCTTCAATATCTACTATGCTTTCATTTGCTAATATTAGTTTCTTTGCCACTTCTCCACGTTCTCCGCCGAGTTCTTGAACGATTTTATCACCATGAATAATTTTATATAGTGCTTTACGAAACAGCTCATCTTGCATTGGCCCTTCTTTTACAAGATTACACGTTACATATGTCACATTCGATTCGAGCCGTGACAGTTCTTTATTAAGATTTTCTTTATCTTTATACTGCGCCTTTACTAATACGTCATATGTATTTACATTTTGCTCTATATTCAATAGTTCAATCCGGTCAAGAAAAGGTCTTTCACGATAATATAAATCATGCACTTCTAATGCAAATAAATGTGTATTCTTCTCTCGCAATATAAAAGGTCCTGTACCTATGAAGTTTCCCGCTTCATCTTCATTTACGATAGAACACTGTTCTGCACTTAGCATATGTAAAAATATCCCATTTTCTGTATGTAATTGAATTTCAACAACAAATTCATCCACTGCACGGAAACTTTCAACATGTTGTAACATCCATGCATGCGGGTTGTTTTCAGCTTTCATAAATCGTTTTAATGAATGTATAACATGATGTGCAGTAAGTCTTTTCCCATTATGAAGACGAACGCCTTTTCGTAAATAAAAAGTCCATACCTTTTCAGTATCATCATATTCCCATTGAAAAGCAAGCCTTGGTTCTATAGAGTTTGTTTCCTCATTTACATATACGAGTGTATCAAAAATATGTTTTACCATATGACATTCTGAACGCATTGTAGCGTAGACCGGATCTAATGCAATGTCTAAATTCATTTGAACCTGCAAACGAAGGACATCTCTTCTCCCTTCGGATGTCCTTTCTATTTTATGACCAAATATTGAATCTATCCAAACTTCATACTCTTTCTTTACTGACGGAAATTGTGAGCTGTAGCGCTCCACAAATGAAATTCCGCTTTTCACATCCCCTTTTCTCGTTATCTCTTTTCCTTTAGCTAAAATCAATGATATCGGTTGCTTTTGAAATATTAGTTTAGAACGATTGCCTCTCCCACGACCTGGAAACCAAACGATCCAATTTAACTCATCTAATTTTTTTATAATTAATTTACTATTACGCTCTGTACAAAATAATGTTTCGGATATATTTTGCACTGTTATTTCTAATTGTTCTCCTTCTTTTTTCCCTTTCCCATAGGTAATCCATAGCTCAATGTATTGATCTAAAATAAACATCATACTCCCCCTAAAAGGTGAAAAATATCCCCTATTCTTTCTACCCTTTTTCCAATTCTCCTTTCATCTTATCATTTCAATATAGAAAGGAGGAAATAATATTGAATCATCTCTTATTACGTTACAATAAACCAATTATCATTAGACTGTGCGGTGAATTATTAACTCGAACAACAGAATCAATGTTAGCTATTATTATGATTATTTATGTTAATAAGATGCTACACGGCAATATTATGATGACTATGCTTATTTTCGGGTTACAACCGCTTTCGGACATTATATTTACACTTATTGCAGGAAGAGTCACTGATAAATATGGACGAAAGAAAATTATGTTACTCGGCTTATTGCTACAAAGCGTTGCAATCGGTAGCTTCATCTTTGCTCAATCCGTTTTTATATTTGCTTTGTTATATGTCATAAATGGGATTGGCCGTTCCTTATATATTCCTGCTCAACGTGCACAAATAGCTGATTTAACAAAACCTGGGCAGCAAGCAGAAATCTTCTCTCTTCTGCAAACGATGGGAGCAATAGGTACTCTAATCGGCCCTTTAGTTGGTACTATTTTTTATAAGACACACCCTGAATATGTATTTATGGTGCAAAGCACTGCACTTATAGTATATGCACTCGTTGTTTGGACGCAGCTTCCAGAAACCGCTCCGGCAATGACAACACCAACGCAAAAGCTTGAAAGATCATCCCCAAAACATTTTGTACGCAAACATTACGCCGTATTTGGACTTATGGTTTCTACACTTCCTATTAGCTTTTTTTATGCACAAACTGAGACGAATTATCTTATTTTCGTGAAACATACTTTTACGGATTTCGAACTCATACTCGTTTTTATTTCAACATGCAAAGCTATTATGGAAATCTTTCTGCAAGTTTTCCTCGTGAAATGGTCTGAACGATTTTCCATGGCGAAAATCATCATTATTTCTTATGCCTGCTATACAGTAGCTGCACTTGGCTACGGGCTTTCAGCAACAATCGCGTCACTATTTTTCACAATACTCTTTTTAGTCATCGGTGGAAGCATTGCTTTAAACCATTTACTTCGATTTGTTTCAGAAATCGCTCCTTCAGATAAACGTGGATTATATTTTTCAATTTACGGGTTACATTGGGATATATCCCGAACGTGCGGTCCTGTACTTGGTGCCGTTTTATTAAGTAAACTAAACGGCAGTATGCTATTTTATATTTGTGCTTGTTTCTTAATAATTGGGGGCATTATTCAAGCTCTTTTTGTTCAAAATTTAGAGCGTAATAAAATAAAAAAAGACATTTCAGAGCAAACTCCTCATGTTTTATAGGCTGCTTTCCTCATCCTTTTAACAGTAAAAAGAAGGCTATCACAAAAGTCTTGATGACCTTGGTGATAGCCTTCTTTATTACCCTGCCATTTTATTTATACTATCCTCTGGCGAAAATACCGAAATATGATTTACCTTACCAGTCGATTTTGGAATGATAAATTTTAACTCAAACTGATTGTTTACTTTATATACATATATTTTATCTTCACCATTTACTTTAACTGAGTTTGGTTTTCCTAATGCCTTTTCAATTTCTTGTAATGTAATTAACTTTAGCTCTGCATGATAGGAGCGTACATCAAAAACTTGTGATCCTTTATTAAAACCGAAGGAAACATTTTTACTTGTAAAGGTTGCGTACATTCCGTTTCCTGCTTGCTCCGTTTTATCAGCTTTCCCCCACGCTTTTTCTATTTCTTCAATATCTCCTGTATGAGCTGCGAACGGAACATTAGGTACTTTTCCTTCTTTCGCTAATTCAAATAATTCTTTAATGTGGTTAATTGATTTTTGATTTATTACTGTATCTTTCGGGCGTGAGTCAGTGTCTGATTTTGTTGATCCTTCATTATTTGATTTTGCATCAGGCTCTTTCTTTTCTTCAGAAGAATTATTCTGTTTGTTTTCACTATTTTCCGAGATCGGGTTTGTTTCCTTTTTTTCATCTGTTCCTTTACATGCGGCTAATGCAAATAGGCATGTAAAAGTGAGAAATAACATAGTAATCTTTACATATACTTTCATACATTTCAGCCCCCTATTAAATCCTGTTCATTTCGATAACCAATCCATTACACTACTTTTCAAATTTTGATTGCTCCAAAAAGTCAGTGCCTCACTCTCTCCAAAAGCTTGTACAATATATGTTACAAAAGCTGTTCCTAAAAAGTAACCGAGTCGGTTATATCCGAAATAGTTTCCTCCTGATAAACGGAACCATTCTTTCTCTTTTTCAGCCGTCCATCCGTCAACATAATCTTGTAAAAAACGTTTCTTTATTTTCTCTTCATTTTCTTTATAATATTGTAGCCATGGATCACCATCACTATTATATGAATAGTAAACAGACTCATTTAAATTGTTAACAATTTTTTTTGATAAATAAGTTGCAACACCTTCACGATACAAATTAACTGTCGCATCGGTCCACTCGGCTTTCCCCCAGTCCATTCCATCATTTTGTAACATAACATTATGATATATGTGTCCTATTTCGTGAGCGACAATAACGCGAAGATGATTTGAATCTGGAGATAATTTTTCTGCCGCAAAAAATATGTCTCCAATAATCTCCCTTTCTACAAATGCATTAGAGCCAAAAGCTCCAACAAATAAATGAAATTTCATATTTACATCAAAGTTAAATTTGTTATGATATTCATTCGTTATCTCTTGAATAATGTTTGGTAATGATTCTGCAATGATACGTATATCTTCTATTTTTGTGGGATATAGGTTAATGGCATTAGAGAGACGTTCTTTCGTTTTAGGACAATGAAACTTAAAGTATTCTTCAAATATCTCTGGATGCGAAGTGAAGTATTGATTGAGGACTGCTAATTCTACGTCGATGCTTTCCCATAATTTTAAAAAACTTGGAATTGTATTGTTTATCATCGTATCCATCTCCTTATTTATACCTTCTCTTCTCAGTGATTATATCCTCTATCTATATAAAACATGCTGTCACAAAGCTCCATGAAACAGAAAAAACCAGCAGGAAGTGATTACTCTTTTCCTACTGGTTGAAATAAAATTAAACGGTAAATCTTAACTTCTTAAAAAATGTAGCGATAGCGCTTTTTACAGTTTCAAAATTATAAGCAAATGCATTATCTCCACTTAATGATGAAATACATGTTAAACCTGCAGCTTTAATAAAAGCTTTTACATCTACAAGCATAGAATTAGCCTCCATGAATTTAATTACAGTCATTATAACAGATGTTTTACGAATGAAACATGAAAGCAATCAATAATCCTACTTAATAAATAAAGTTCTATTATTAATTTATTTAGCTCACAGTACACAATTTCTATATAATATAAAAAAGCTGCCCAAAAAGGACAGCTTCAAATATGTATATTACACTTCGATTGACTTACCATCTTCAACAATATGATAAAGTAAGTGAGCTAAATGATGAATTGGGCCATACTCTTCCTCTTCTTCATCTGTTTCACCTTGGAACTCAAGATCATTTAAGTACAGTGCTAAAAATTGATAGTATAGTTTTAAATCAAATCCGTAGCACGCAGTTGGCTCTTCATGATCGCCTTCGTATTGTAACATTAAGTATTGATCGTTTCCTTCTGCATCTTCTGCGTCAAAGAATACGAAGAATCCAACGTTTGTATCTAAATCAAATAGATGACGAGTGCCTTTTTCTGTTGCTTTGTTGAAGTCCTCTTCACTTAATTTATGTACTGTTGTCGCTTTAGCATTATCTTCTTGATGGAAATTTACTGTAAATGTTTTCAATGCTGACACCTCCTGATTGTATAATACTAGCATAACATATAAAAAGGACTGCTTACAAATGTAAACAGTCCCTACATTCATTTTCGCATTGCTCGTAATAAGAAGCTTACGATGAAAATTAAAATGATCGCACCGATTAAAGCTGGAATAATTGCATATCCGCCAATGACCGGACCAAAACTACCAAGTAATTTCGAACCAACCCAAGAACCGATAATACCAGCAATAATATTACCAATTACACCACCAGGTACGTCCTTTCCAGTAATTAAGCTCGCAAGCCATCCTAATATACCACCGACGATTAAAGACCAAATCATATAATAACCTCCTTTATATTTTACCAATCAAAATATAATTAGAAACAATTGCTTACCATTAGTTATGTTACATTTTTCAATAGTTATTCATACAGATCAACTATTAGTTTATTTCAAAATAATGAACGTCCAGTTTTTCGACTCGAGGTTGATGTTATTCGTAATACACATATTAAGGACAGTCAGGCTTCAATATTGTCCGCATAAACTCTTCTTTAAATGCAGGGTAGTTAAAACCAACCGCAATTCTTTGTATTGGCCGATCATCAAACCTTGTCGGCTCAGCTATTTTTCTAAAGTCAGCCACACTTTGTCCTCTTGTTACGTCATTTGTCGTACTAATCCAAACTGCAGATTTTTTATATTCAAAAATATCATCATTTATAAATGAAATGAACGGAAGTAAATCGTGAATCGGACTTCCAGCAATACCCGGGTATTCTTTTTTATAAAAGTTCTCATAATAAAAATCAATCATTGGTTTAATAAGCTTTGCCTGCCCTGTTCCTTCTTTATTAATAATATCCACCATTTGTGGAGTAATAAGGGCTCCTTGCGTTACATTTAACGGATAAATTGTCGCATTTTTTGCGTACTTCATTACAATATTTGCCGCGATTGGATCTCCATAAAAATTCGCTTCTGATACAGGAGTAACGTTACCAGGAAATAAAAAAGCACCACCCATAATATAATACGAACATACTTTATCCATGAGATTTGGATATATTAAAAATAATGTTGCCAATGTTGTTAATCGCCCTGTCGCTACGATAATAATATCTTCTGGACAAGGCTCAATTAATTTAATTAATTCACAAAAATTTTCCCGTTTACAAATCCTCATATCAGGTGGAATAATTGGTCCTAAACCGTGATCCCCATGAATTTCAGGAAAGAACAAAGGTTCTTCAGCTGTCATCGGTCTTGCTGCACCCTCAATGATTTTTACTTCTGTAGCATAGTATCTTTCTAAAAAATACACATTTTCCGTTACAATCTCTCGCGATACATTCCCATATTCCGCAACAATACCTATAATATCTAATTTACATGTTTTATTTGCATAAATTAACGCCACAGCATCGTCAATACCAAAGTCTCCAAAAAAGATGATTTTCTTATTTACTATCCTCACCCCTCTTCAGCATAATCTACTACTATTATTATGTGAAAAAGACAAGGCTGTGAAACAGTGCAAACTAAAAAAGCCGCCTATTTATTGGCGACTTCAATCTTTTTATAAGATAAATATGCTAGTACATTTTTACTTGAATCGTATTTTGGATTATTTCCTTTTTTCGGTTCTCTCATATGTGTCTTTTCAAATCCAGGAATATCCGGCATTTTCTCCATAAATTCCATCATTTCTTCTTCAGTTCCTTCAATGCGTACGCGAATCATTATTACATTTCCTCAATTCTCATTTTCTCTGTAATAAGTATAACGTACTTTAAAAAGACTGCAAGAAGTTTATCTTTTTAATGTCGAACTTTTTTTACATACAAACAATGCCATTTCAGTATAAAACGATTTAATTTTATTATTTTCATATTGAATATTAAAGAATTCTTGCATTTCAACCGATGTTTTCATCATACATTCTGTTAACTTCACGCGTTTCTGCACAGGTACATCCATCATATCGCACCACCAGTCAAATTCAAATTTCTTGTCAAAAGTAAGACATGACTGCATTTGCAAACCATTTCTTTCTAACAAGGTAATCCATTCTGTTTTTTTTAAAGCTCGTTCATGACTCGGATCTCGTTTTTTTTCTATAAAATTATAAAATGTATCAAATTCATTATTTTCCGGTGAAACATTATCTATTAAAATAAACAATCCATTATCTTCTAACGTCCGATTTACTTCATAAATAAACTGAGCTGGATTCGTAAAGTGATGTGCTGCAATTCGGCACGTAATTGTATCAAAAGAACTATTAGCAAACGGTAAACTTTCAGCATTTCCAGCGACAAAAGATACATTTTCATGTCCATTATTTATAATAAAGCTTTTCGCATTCTCTAACATTTTTTCTGTTAAGTCTAAGGCAACTACTTCTTGAAACAATGGAGCTAATACATTCGCAACATGTCCTCCGCCAGTAGCAATATCAAGAAGACGATTATTATGACGAGACTCAACTTGTTGAACTACATATTGTAAATCCGGTCCTTTAGCATGAATTTTACTTTTCACATACTTTTCCGCATTATTACCAAACTGTTGTTTTACAAGCTCTTCTTTACTCATTTTATCATCTTCTTTCTATTGTTATTTACATATAGAGTTCCTGTAATAATTAGAATTCTCTTTATGTATTTTCAAATCCTCTTTTCAGCTCACTTCTTAGCATTATGTTTATAATGTAATTTTACGTTTTATTACTAAACAAAAAAGGCTACGGGAACTTATCCCCTAACCTGACTAAATACCTATTACATTTTTACATTTTTACTTTTTCATATATATCTATATAATATAAATCCTCTTTCAATTTCATAATCACGTCTACTTCGTTATAAGTAGCCTCACGAGCATATAAACCAATTTGATCCATGCCAATCCATATTCATCTAGGTGTATGATAGAGAACATCTATATTAAAATACTCTAATTTACTAAGCTCCGATTTAATAAATTTATCTTTATTAGCGATTTGTTTATCTATTAAACCATATTCTTTTCCATTTTCCAATAGCGATATAATTTTCCCTACAATGGGATGTTCACGAACAATAAAGTGATATTCCTTTTCCTCCACATTCGCCACAATCAAACGAGAATCAGATAAATCAGACCCTAAATTCGACATCTTTATTTATTCACCTCCTTTATGAGTTTCACAAACATAATAACAAATGAATATTCAAATAAAATTAATATAATGTAAAAAATAAAAAAAGCTGACATCCCTTTAGAAATCAGCCTTTATATTTTGATCATCTTTATACTTTTACAAACTACTATAATGTTTCTTTTTCCTCATCATTTCCGGAAACTAAATTCCCAATAGCATCTGCTGTTACTTCCACCACAAATTCACAAATACCTGCTACTACTTCTCCAATCACTTCATCCATCTTTTTACCCCCTTATTTTATGTAACCTATTTGTAGTATAGAAGAGATTGGTTATTTTTAACTATCGGAAAACGTGACAACAACATTACAGTTTTGTAAGCTTTTTTATTTTGTTTAGCTTCTATCCTTTGAAACTTCAAGTATGATTCATATGCATATAGGTCATCATAATATTAAGTACATACTAATTTTGCTAGAGGAGGCGTGTAAAATTTACTACGTAAAATTAATTAAAGGTCAATCCTTCTATGCTTTTGATCATCGTTTCTTAATGTCTGAAGAAGAAGAGGTTTCCGAGAAAGTTTATAATTACTTACGTCGTAATGAATTTTTCGAAGTACGTAAAGAAGAATATTCTGCTTAATTACAAAAAGCATCTAGAAAAACATCACCTTATTGTGATATACTCTTGATGCTTTTTTGTGAGTTATCCCTTTTCAACAATTATTTTCGAATCTATTAAAATAATCTATTATTTGTCCAAGCTATCTCATCGCCATTTTCATATTTTAGTATATGAGGAGGTGACGAATATGACTCATATCATTGATTACCAAGCTACTCAACCTATAAGTAAAACTGGTGAAACAACTTTTGCAATCCCAACTTCTCCAAATAAAGCAATTCTAGCAAATTTGAAAGTAAGAATTTCAAGTAGAGATTCACGTAATAATCGAGTAGAATTAATCGCTACAATTGGTGTAGAAGGTATAACTGGGACTTCACAAGTTTTATTCCGAATTTTCCGTGATAATATTGAAATTTTTAATGCACAAGTAGGTATTGAATCTACAGATTCTGAACAATTCTACGTACAAACATTGCAAGCTATAGATCAAAACGTTAGCAGTGGAACACACGAATATTCATTAACTGTAGAAAACCTTACTAGTGGTGCAAGCGCAGAAGTTGTTGGTCCTCTATCTTTTAGCGCTTTAGCTATTGGACAAGAGCGTAAATGCTGCTAAGTGAATCTAATGTTTAATTTTGCTATTGAGAAAAGCGAGACGTAATTATACGTTCTTGCTTTTTTTATTTTTGCGATATTTGTCCCTACTTTCAGTTAATTTCCAATCATCTCGTATTTACATTTTGATGTGCTTATTTTATCAATTAACGAATCGTTTTTTTGACAAATCAAAAAAATTGAAATCCACTCATGAAACACGTAATATAGACTCTGACTCTAAAAAAGTTCGTTATAAATTATACATAAAATAAGGAGGTTTTATATACGAGTTTTTCATTTTAAAAGACGGAGAGGTTTTATATTATGTGGCGTAATAAAAATGTTTGGATTGTTTTAATTGGGGAGTTTATTGCTGGTTTAGGGTTATGGCTTGGTATTCTTGGCAATCTGGAATTTATGCAAAAGTATGTCCCTTCTGATTTCATGAAATCAGTTATATTATTTATCGGACTATTAGCAGGTGTTCTAGTAGGGCCTATGGCTGGTCGCATTATTGATCAGTATGAAAAGAAAAAAGTTCTTCTTTATGCCGGGTTTGGTCGTGTTATTAGTGTTATTTTTATGTTTTTCGCTATCCAATTTGAAAGTATAGCCTTTATGATTGCATTTATGGTTGCTCTTCAAATTTCAGCAGCATTTTATTTCCCTGCATTACAATCTGTAATCCCACTTATCGTACGTGAGCATGAGTTATTACAGATGAACGGTGTACATATGAATGTAGGTACAATCGCTCGTATTGCAGGTACTTCACTAGGTGGAATTCTTTTAGTTGTAATGAGTTTACAGTATATGTATGCCTTCTCAATGGCAGCGTACGCTTTATTATTCCTCTCAACTTTCTTCCTTCAATTCGAAGATAAGAAATCAACAACACCAAGCAAACAAGCTGCAAAAGATAATAGCTTTATGGAAGTATTTCGTATTTTAAAAGGAATTCCGATTGCTTTCACAGCACTTATATTAAGTATTATCCCTCTATTATTTATAGCTGGATTTAATTTAATGGTAATTAACATTAGCGAAATGCAACATGATCCAACGATTAAAGGATTTATATATACCATTGAAGGTATCGCATTTATGTTAGGTGCCTTCGTTATTAAACGTTTATCGGACCATTTCAAACCTGAAAAGTTACTATATTTCTTCGCAGTTTGTACCGCTTTTGCACATCTATCATTGTTCTTTAGCGATATAAAATGGATGTCTCTTACATCATTTGGTTTATTTGGTTTTAGTGTCGGTTGCTTCTTCCCTATTATGTCGACAATTTTCCAAACGAAAGTGGAAAAAAGTTATCACGGCCGTCTATTCTCATTCCGTAATATGTTTGAGAGAGTGATGTTCCAAATCGTTTTACTCGGTACTGGTTTCTTCTTAGATACAATTGGTTTACAGTACATGGTCTTAATTTTCGGCGTCATTTCATTATTAATTATTTTCATTTCTTTATCTAAACAGAAACAATATGAAAAACAGCCTTCGCAATCTGCGAATTTATAACATAAACAAAGACGCATGGATCCTATTAGATTAATCCATGCGTCTTTGTTATATATAATTTTATTTATTACGCTTCTTAAAATTTTTTAAAGGAGTACCCTCTTTTGCATTCGAATATAGTATATTAACAAGATATCCTGGAGGTGCGAAAATGTCTGATGGCATACAGCTAATTATTATCCTTCTTTTTATAATTGCTATGTTTAGTATCCTAAATTTTTTAGCCATTTCCCTTTCTCAGCATAGCTTTAAAAGAAGAATTGTGGCAGGCTTCATATTTTTACTGTTAACTCCCCTTATCTTTTTGACTACTTCAGCTTTCACTTCTATATTCAATAAAGCTAGTTTTGGAGCGGTCAACCTAACCTTTTCTATTGTAAATATATATATTTTAAATGGCATTGTCATTCTTCTTTCCGCTTCATTTATCCACAAAAAACAAAACATAAGATAGCGCAAATGGCATGAATCTGACTTTATACTAGATTCATGCTTTTTCAATTCCCCCTAAATTTTTATATGAAATTAAATAATTCTTTATAAAAATTTAAACTTTATTTATTACAATATCCCTATCGTATTCGCACGTTAAATGAAAATGAAAAGAAAGGAGCACAAAATGAAAAAGTTTGTATTAATTATTCCAATATTCATCATGCTACTTAGTGGATGTAGCAATAATGATATATACGGTTCTTGGGAAGTTGTTGACAACAAAAATGGTCTTTGTCCCGCATCTTATAAATTTGAAACAGTTGTAAAAGAAGAAAAAAAAGAAAAAATTATTCAAAACTTAGTGGAAATGCAAACAACAAAGAAAAAAGAAGATTTATATAAAGGGTCATTTGTAAAAGATTCCAATGTATATCACATTGATTATGGTAACTCATTCACATCGGATCAAACTTTAAAAATTGTCGATGGCAAATTAAATGTATACTTTTATGCAGTGGAAAAGTTATGTACATATAAAAAGAAATGATTACACTTCATTTAAAACGCAGAAAATATTTTCTGCGTTATTTTTAATTTACAAAACCTCCCCAAAAACATTTTCCTCTTTTAAATCTTTAAATTTAAATGTAGTATTATATAATAACAATATTTTAATGCGAGGTGCTTTTTTTGAGAAGTTTAAGTTCATTAATTGTATCAACAATCTGTTCCATTATCCTAATCCTATGGAGTGCACTTTCATTTTATGAAAGATTCACGACAGGAAATTCATACTATTGGCTTAGTGGTATATTAGGCCTCGTTTTCGTGTTCTTTTTCATCCAAAATATGCGGGATATACTTAATAAAAACTATAAAACATCCTAAACCGTATAGAAAGATATAATAAACAGTTCAGTTAACCAATCCTTATTTACAACGCCCTTTCCAAAAAGACGAATCCTCCCTCTAAATTTGTCAATCGTTTTAATTTTCATAAAAAAATGATAAAATGTAAACATGTGTTTTCAGAATAATTAAAAACGCAGAAAGAAAACACTGTTTTTAGGAGGGGTTTTGATGACTTACACGTTAGCAACTAGAATGAAAGCATTCCAATCTTCTATATTTAGTGAATTAGGGGCTTATAAAAAAGAAAAAATTGCAGCAGGTCACAAAATGATTGATTTAAGTATCGGAAATCCTGATATGCCGCCTGCTGACTTCGTAAGAGAAGAAATGGTACATACAGCAAGTGAAAAAGAAAGCTACGGATACACATTAAGTGGTATTCAAGAATTTCACGAAGCTGTAACTGAATATTACAACAACACTCATAACGTTAAATTAAATGCCGATAAAGAAGTTTTATTATTAATGGGTTCACAAGACGGACTCGTTCATTTACCTATGGTTTATGCAAATCCGGGAGATATTATATTAGTTCCGGATCCAGGATATACAGCTTATGAAACTGGAATTCAAATGGCTGGTGCAACATCTTACTACATGCCATTAAAGAAAGAAAATGATTTCTTACCTAACTTAGAGCTAATTCCTGAAGAAATTGCGGATCAAGCAAAGATGATGATTTTAAACTTCCCAGGGAATCCGGTTCCAGCAATGGCTCATGAAGATTTCTTTAAAGAGGTAATCACATTCGCGAAAAAGCATAACATTATTGTTGTCCATGATTTTGCTTATGCCGAATTTTATTTTGATGGTAAAAAACCAATTAGCTTCCTCTCTGTACCTGGTGCTAAAGAAGTTGGCGTAGAAATCAACTCTTTGTCAAAAAGTTATAGTTTAGCAGGTAGTCGTATTGGTTATATGATTGGTAATGAAGAAATTGTCGGAGCGCTTACACAATTTAAATCTAATACGGATTATGGAGTATTTTTACCAATTCAAAAAGCAGCATCAGCTGCACTAAGAAATGGCGCTGCTTTTTGTGAGAAAAACCGGGCTATTTATCAAGAACGTAGAGATACTTTAGTTGATGGATTCCGAACATTTGGCTGGAATGTTGATAAACCAGCTGGTAGTATGTTCGTCTGGGCCGAAATTCCGAAAGGCTGGACTTCTATAGACTTCGCTTATGCATTAATGGATCGTGCAAATGTCGTTGTCACACCAGGTCATGCATTCGGACCTCACGGTGAAGGCTTTGTACGCATTGCACTCGTTCAAGATAAAGCAGTTTTACAACAAGTTGTTAAAAATATTAGAAATAGTGGTATTTTTTCTCTTGAAAAGGCAGAAGAATTGGTTAAAAATTAATTGCAACTCCCCTGCTTAACTATAGCAGGGGTATTATTTATTGGAGGTACTTTCATATGCACATTGAAGACACTCTTCCTCATCGTTATCCATTTTTAATGATTGATAAAGTAACAAATGTAAAACAAGATGCATCCGTTACAGGATATAAACTCATTACAAATAACGAATGGTTTATAAATGATAGTCAAAAACATATGCCTCATATGTTAATTGTAGAAGCACTTGCTCAGCTTAGTGCATTTGTACATACGAGTGACTCTGAAGGATTAGGTTTTCTCTCCTCGCTAGATGGGGTTACGTTCCATGAAAAAGCATATCCCGGTGATAAACTTGATTTGCATTATGAGTTAACTCGAAATCGGCGAGGTTTTGTTCTCGGTAAAGGTACCGCCACTGTTAATAATCAACCGATTGTAACGATAGAAAAGCTATTAATATATCAAGCAGAAGAAAAATGATGTAATTCAACGGGGTGTCTATCTCCTAAAAATTCATTTCAACAACACGAACAGAGTAAATAAATCAATTGGTTAGGAGCAGGAAAATGGAAAGTACTATTGGTATCGATGCTGGAGGCACATTAACGAAAATTGCTTATTTGGATGAACAAAAGCAATTAGCTTTTGAAAAATTTTATTCAAATGAACAAGATAAAATAATAGATTGGCTTAAGAAACGCACGGGTAAAAAGCAAATATGTATTACAGGTGGTAAAGCGAAACAATTACAGCAACTACTTTTAGAATCATATAAAATAGTAGAACGAAACGAATTTGAAGCTACTCTTATAGGTGTCCAATACATATTAAAAAAAGAAAAATATGATATAAATAACTTTATATTAACAAATATCGGTACAGGTACTTCCATTCATTACGTTTATAATGACCAATATATTCGCGCTGGCGGAACTGGTGTTGGCGGTGGTACTATTATGGGGCTTTCAAAATTATTAACAAATATAGATCATTTTGAAGATGTGATTCCTTTAACAAAAGTAGGAACTAGAAAAGAATTAGATATTACGGTTGGAGATATTTATAGTGGTATTCTCTCCCCTATTGATAATAGCTTAACTGCTAGCAACTTTGGTAAAGCAGCTAATACAGACTCAAATTATACTAGCTCAGACATACTTGCTACTGTACAAGGACTTGTCGGTGAAGTCGTTACTGCATTAAGCCTTCAATTCGCCGAAACAAAAAACATTGACCATATTATTTATATTGGTTCGACTCTATGTAATAATGTACACCTTCAAAATATTATTAGTAGCTACACAAAATATCAAAATAAAACACCAATCTTTTTACGAGATGGTGGTAATAGCGGTGCGATTGGTGCTTTACTTCATGTTACGAATAAAAAAAGCTGACTTTTGTCAGCTTTTTGAAATGCGGATTTTATACGCTAAAACAATCCCTAAATGTGAGATTTTATCTTTGTTACTGTAAAAATCAACTAGTTCCCCAGCTAGAGGTGCTTGTTGACGTAAAATTCGTTAGCTGTAGTAAAAAAGCTCTTTTCTTACCTTTTTTAATAAGATTTCAATAATTCATTTATAAATACACTAACTTAATTACCAATTTACTGCAGCTTTTTTGAATAATATACAGAAAGCAAGTTAAATTCTATATGTAATAATATTGGAAAAACAATTGATAGTGAGGAATCCGTAATCATACCATGTATAATTCCCCCTATAAATGCGAACAGCATAAATTTTATACTAGTCTGATTAAATTTGTAATATTGTAAGTGAGATACAGCAAATAGAATGGAAGATATTAAAATTGGTAGCGTAACTGGTATGTAAGCTATTTCAAAATAAGAGAAGATTGAGAATGCATTGTTAAGTATTGGTATAATCATCCCTCTAAAAATTACTTCTTCAAAAATAGGATACATAATTACAAAGTTTAAGATATTCTTTTTCCCAATTGGATTATATCCTGAGTATCGTGAAATGACAATATTCGTTACTAAAGCAATTAAAATTAATACAACAATTGATTCATAGTGAATTGGCAAACGGAATACATAATTGTCTTCATAAAAATAGCTAATTATCGTTAGTAGTGTTCCCCATATATAAATAATCTCATTTTCTATCTTGCGGTACAACGTTTTTCCAATAACAACGCCAACTTTAATATCAACAATTTTATATGAAAAAGCTAATAATACAGCAAGTACTAACGAAATAAAGTAGCTCATATCGATTTATCCCCCCATCTTACATGAACCTCTTTTCAATTCATGCATTTGTTCCCTTTTCAACACTGCTCACTCATTTTCTATATTATAAATTTTACCATATAATGGTTATTTATAGTGGAAAGATTATATGAATACGATATATTAATTACAAAACAAAGACTTCTCAATAGAGAAGTCTTTGTTATTACACTGTGTGATTACTATTTTCTCGCCAAACTTTTCTAAACTTTATATAACAACCAATCCTCCACGGAATAATATACGATACTGCAACTACGTAAAATAATAAACCTATCGTTTGTTGATCTAAATCCACAATAAATTGTCTTGAACCATATCTTAAAACGACAAATGCAATAAAGGTAATTAAAAAGGCAGCACTTTTTTTCGTATAAATTTTCCCATCATCTCTTCGCTCATAATTTGTTAGAACTATAAGTGGTACGGCGAAAAGCCCCCCAATGAATGCTGCTATTATTATTTGTAAGATAGCTGGATGTACGGGACCAAAAAACCATACAATACCTGGAGTTAAAAATAGTAATGACCATAAAATACGTTTTCCCGATCCCTTTATCGGCTTATACATGGAGCGATAACGACGCCAAAATATTAGTAGTGCAATGCATAAAAAGACGGTTATTAATGAAGAAGCATCTCTCATTTACTCTTCCTTCTCCCCTAAAATAATTGTATTTAAATTGTATCTTCAAACGAAACCTTACGAATAAATAGTGCGCTAATTACAATATATATGAAAATAAGAACAATCGAAACTGATATGAAATTAGGTATTTCTAGCAACATTTTACTATTAATAAACACCAATTCTTTTATTCCTATCCCTGCATACATTGCACTCGCCAATCCAAATAAAAATATTATACTAAAGGCTAATCCGAACCAATTAAATCTTTTCTGAAAAATGATTGTTGATTGGAATAAACAAGCTAATGTACTATAAAATATGAACTGCACAAAGAATTGTTCAATTGCATTTTCTCCTAAGTTTATATGTTCTGTTTTATAAAATGTATCCTGTAAAAATAAAGCTTGGAGACATGAAAACAATGCTGATTGCAATAAAATAAAACATATTGAACCCATCAAGAATTGCAATCTAGTGACACCGAACGAGACGACTGTAGGGAAAATATCAAGTTGAATAAGAAACACACTGATCACAATAAACATTACGATTGCAATTGATGAATTATTAAAGATATCATGTAAAAGCGCTACCTTTATTCCCTTCAAATCTGTTGCCGTCATTGTCCCTTTTATAAGTAATGCTACAGTCCAAAAGATAAGAATGGCTTTATGCTGATATTTTATATGTAACTTCAACTGCTTCATTAACATCGTCATTTTACTTCACCACCGGTTATATGAATAAATAGTTTTTGTAATGTAATTCTATCAATTGCTAAACCTTCCTTTTCAAGAGAGTAATAATCTTCATTAGAAAGTTCTTCCCATATAACAGCAATCCCCTTATTTCCATAAACTTCTCGATTTATTACTTTTTTATTGTTTGAAAACTCATCCACTTTATCTTTTTTTCCTGAAATAATATGAGCTTGTTGTAATAAATCCTCCACAGATGATTGAACAATCAGTCTTCCTTCTTTTATGATGATTACATCTTCAATAACATGAGTTACTTCCTCTACTAAATGTGTTGATAATATAATTGTTCGTGGATATTCACCGTAATCTTCTAGTAGTAAACTATAAAACAACTCTCGATGTGCTGCGTCTAAGCCGGTAGTCGGCTCATCAAAAATTGTAATTGGCGCCCTACTTGCTAATCCTTGAATAATACCGACAACTGTTTGCATACCATGTGATAACTTATGGTATTTTTCTTTCAAATTAAGTTGAAATTTCCTTGCAAGTTCTTCAGCAAACTCTTGATCCCAGTTTTTATAAAACATGCTACATAAATTAAAAATCTCTTTAACTTTATTATTTAGATATGCAGCTTCTTTCACTTTAATAAAACAAATATTTTGCATCGCTTTACTATTCTCAAAAACATGTTCACCAAATATTGATATGCTTCCACTACTTGAAGTAATTTGGCCTGCAAGTAAATTTAATAGTGTCGTTTTTCCTGCTCCGTTTCTACCGAGCAAACCATATATTTTATGCTCTTCCAATGAAATCGTTACTTCATTTACAGCTAGTTTCTTTTTATATTTTTTCGTTAAATCTTTCGTTTCAAGTGCAATCATCCCTCTTTCCCCTCCTTCGTAATTTTTTGAATCATATCCATTAATTCGTCTTTCGATATTTCTAGTACTTTCGCTTCTTCCCACACTTTAGGTAAATATTCGGTCATAAAAGTGTTTTGTCTTTTTTTTAATACAACTTCTTTCGCTCCCTTTGCAACAAACATCCCGATCCCTCTCTTTTTATATAAAATCCCTTCATCCACTAATACATTTACCCCTTTTGCTGCAGTAGCTGGATTTATTTGTAACATCTTCGCAAATTGATTTGTTGATGGAACTTGTTCTTCCTCTAGTAATATGTCTTTTAAAATATCAGACTCAATCGTTTCTGCAATTTGTAAGTATATTAATTTATTTTGCTCCAGAGTAGGTTTCACAATTTCACCGCCTTAGGTTCATAGGTTCATTACTTATGTAATTAACCATATCACATTAAATTACTTATTTCCATAAATTTCTTTTACAAAAAAAGAGAGTCATTCGTTTAAGAATGACTCTCTTTCTAAAATTTTGAAATTTCAACCGAATTATTACCAACGTATGTCCCAGCATATTTTTTTTAATCACTTGGTTCCATATCAGATATTTCTTTTATTCTTTCTCCGCTAGAACAAGCAGTAATAAATAAAAAAATTGTTAGCATAACAATGACATTACGATGCATATATTTCATTTAGCATCCCACATTTTTATCGCTATTTCTTTAATTACAATAGTACTTATCAAATCCCTTTAAAACATACGCATTTTAATCAAAATTAAAAATTTTCACTTTTTATGTTTACAATTATCCATTAATTGTATATACTTACTAACGTAAGAAAAATATTCTAAAAGGAGGTCGAAGGAAATGATGAAATTACATTTACATGCTTTAACTTTAGCGTTAACTACACCTGTGTTTTCTGGACAATTAAATATGAATTCGACCACCCTAATGGAGAATTGAAAATCGTACTTTATTTCTATTAATTCATAAATTCGCCACAGGAGGTCGTATACTTTCCTGTGGCTTTTTCACGCCTAGCCATAGGAGAACTATATCTTCCTGTGGCTTTTTTGTGTGATTTTTTAGTCTCTTACATTATTTTTTAAAGAAAGGAGCAACATTCAATGACTATTAGCGTATTGTTTTTAAGTATTACGATTCAAAGAAATACAATATCCAAAGATGAAATTTTTCATAATGAGCAAATTGAAAAAGCTATGAATGATGTTAAGGAGCGCCAAGCACTTTATTGTGATCACCTGTAATTCCTTTTCGAAAGGAGGAATTCACTTATGACTTTTCATATTTTCTTTTTTACAACTGTACTTCAGAAAAACACTTTATCTGAAGATGAAATTATTCGTAAACAACAGTTAAAACAACTGACTGATAAAATGACTGACATTAAAAGTTCATACTATACGCATATGTATTAAAAATATATTTTTAAGGAGCAATATCTTCATGAAATTTAAAGCATTCTTTTTAACCATCACCATTCAAAAACGTGAGCTTTCACAGAATGAGATTTTGCGTGAGCAACACATTCAAACTATTATGGACGATGTAAAAGAACGTCAAGCTGCTTATTACAGCCGTCTTTTCTAATTAACTTATAAGGGGTTTTATCTAATGAAATTTAAAGCATTCTTTTTAACCATTACCATTCAAAAACGTAAGCTTTCACAGAATGAGATTTTACACGAACAACACGTTCAAAACATTATGGACGAAGTAAAAGAGCGTCAAGCTGCTTATTACAGCCGTCTTTTCTAAATAACTTTTAAAGGGGCAATACACTTATGAAATTTAAAGCATTCTTTTTAACAATCACGATTCAAAAACGTAAGCTTTCACAGAAAGAAATTTTACGTGAGCAACACATTCAAACTATTATGGACGAAGTAAAAGAGCACCAAGCTTCTTATTACAGCCGTCTTTTCTAATAAACTTATAAAGGGGTTTTATCTAATGAAATTTAAAGTATTCTTTTTAACAATCACGATTCAGAAAACTAAGTTCTCAGACAGTGAGATACTGCATGACCATCAAATTAATAAAGCTATGGAAGATGTGAAAGAACGTCAAAGTCACTACTGTAGCCATCTATAATTCCTTTCGAAAGGAGGAATGTATCATGAAGTTTCACCTTTTCTTTTTAACAATTACAATCCAGAAAGAAATCTTTTCTGAAGGTGAATTAAAACAAGAGCAACAATACAAAAAGATTATGGACGAAATTCGAGATCGTAGAAGCAAATACTACACTCACCTATAATCCTTTAAAAATATAAAACTTGAAAGGAGTCGATTATGATGTTGATAGCACGTTGTAAGGAAATGATTTGGATAGTTCAGAGGGATTCCACATAGTTTTATAGTGGCTATATCATACAAGTTTTCTGTTACTTTTGATATGTATTAAATATATAATAAAATTATATTCATACACTTTTAATATTGAGTAATAAACAAAAGATACACCACTTAAAAGCGGTGTATCTTTCTAAACATATACTATTTTCTATTACTTCGCTTCGTCTTAAACAATCTCACCAAGTTCGATACAACTGTTTTCGTTACTGCATAAACTGGCACTGCCAAAATCATTCCGATAATTCCCGCAAAGTTACCTACCCCTAAAATTAAAATAATAATTGTTAACGGATGGATATTTAATTTTGAGCTCATAATACGCGGTGAAATGATGTTACTTTCAAACTGCTGTACAATTGTTACGATAATAATTACGTACAACGCTTGCATCGGAGATACGAACAGACCTACAATAACAGCTGGTGCTGCACCGATAAATGGACCTAAGTTTGGAATTATATTTGTGAATGCTGCTATTATTCCTAAAACAAAAGCGTACGGTAAATCGATAATTAAATAACCGATAAAAGTAAAAGCACCTACAAATATACAAACGAGAGCTTGCCCTTGAATATATGCAGATAATGTTTCGTTCGTTTCCTTAATGATACGAAGTCCTTCTTCACGGTAAGATTCAGGTAATAGACTAACTGCTTTCCCTGGAAACGCATGTCCATCTTTAAACATATAAAATAAAATGAACGGTACTGTAAAGATAACTAATGCGACATTCGTTATAATACCAAATAAAGCCGTTGCACTCGACGTAATGGTGTTTGGTATATCCTTTAAGTATTCAATTGCATTTTTTTCAATTGTTTCAATGGAAACATAGTTTTGAGTAGATAACCATTCAAACAATCTATGATGGGATAAATCTTGTATGTATACTTTTCCCTCTTTTATATAACCTGGCATATTTTTTACTAAATCCATTAGCTGTTGGGAGATCGTTGGAACAACTACCCCAACTCCAACCGCAGTTAATGTTATGATAAAAAGATATAACAGTAAAATCGCTAAATTTCTAGGTACTTTTTTATTCTCCAAAAAGACTAATACCGGATTAAATATGAAGTATAAAAAAAGCGCGATTAAGATTGGGAAAAACAACGTTGATATGAAGATACCAATCGGTTGAAATAGAAACGATATTTTTGTGCAAATAAATATGATCGCTACAACCATTAGCACTTCTAATGTCCAAAAGTGCACTTTCGATTTCAAAAAAACGTCCTCCTTTAAACTAGCACTTCTCTTCATTGTACCAAAATAAGCAAGAATTTCACATAATATTTTCCTTTACAATATTCCAAAATACCAATAAATACACTACAATGAGATTACATACAAATTTGCAGGTAAAGGTGATAAAAATGACACAATGCATCATTTGCAGAAAAGATACGAAAGAACTTAGTGAACAATATGTCATCCCAGAAATATTATGTGGATATTATTTCACAAACTCAATTTGTGATACTTGTCATGAACAAATGACAACAAATATTGATCGTCCCTTAATTCGGCATAAATTAAGTCAATTTAAGATTGAGCAAATGAAAAAACAAATTGACTCCCCCCTCTATACGAATGAGCATGGTGAGGAACTTGCAGCAGCTGAGACAGATGTTGTTGAAGTAAGTGATGAAATACTTTATTCCAATGCATTAATTATGAAACTATGTAAAAAGCACGATATTTCACTACATAATGAAATTTGGAAAGAAGAACGTGTAACGAAAGTAGCTAGCTCTATTCAACGTGAATTACTTTTAGATAACCGTAAGTATAAAATGAGTGTATTAAAAATGGCTTATACTTTCGCTGTACAAGCAGTCGATGGCTATTTTGAAGATCCAGATGCGATTGATATTTCTAACATTCTATCAAATGCCGACTTCATGGAATTAAAAGAAAAGAGCATCGTTCGTGATTTAAGCAAAAGTTCTTTATGGAATACATTAAATACAAATAGCGAAAACCATTACTTTATTTTATTAAGTGATAAAGATGGACTGTTCTGTTTCATTCGTCTATTTGATATCTTTGACGTTGTCGTTCATTTATCAGAAAAGAGATATGAACTTTCATCACCCATTGTCGGCGTAAATAATGTAAATAAGCAAGAATTTTATGTCCAAACTTTAAAACAGTATATGGATGGACTATTTAAAGAAAAAACACCTTCTATTTAATCGAAATCAGAACATACGGTCTCCTTTCTTGATGAAAAGACACTGTGTTATAATAAGTATGAAAAGAACAATACAATCACATAAACCAATTATTAATTGTATATAAATAAAAAAGACTAGTGTGCGGCTACACACTAGTCCACGTAACTTAGCAGATTGGATTGTTCATTTATCCTATTTGTTTCTTACAAACAAAACAACCCACATTCTATTGGCATAGGTGGGTTGTTATTCTTTGAGCTTGTCTATTAAAACGACGACGAACGTTAACAATGCAACGAGAAACAGTCCACCTTGCAATAACAACGCTATTTCACTCACTTATTATCACCCCCCTCCTACTTGGAGAAGTGATAATTGAACAACCAACCGTACCTTAAGTTACTATTTAATTTTACCATATTTTCTAATAGTTTACGATGAAAACCCGCAAGTGATTTACTTGCGAGTTTTTTATCCCGTATTAACAGGCAGTAAACAAAACGAAGTAAAGCATAGTTGAAACTGCCTGTAAATGCCCGATTGGTTCAACTAATAATCCTTTGGGACAATTCACCCAAAGGATTAAAGTTTCACTTTATTTCTCATTATTTTTTAAGTGCATATGCATCAGCTATCATTTCACCAACAATTTTATTTTCTTGTTTCTCTTCTTTTAATAAAGGAAATAACAGTTCTGCCACTTCATATGCCTCTTCTAAATGAGGATATCCCGATAATATAAACGTATCAATTCCTAACGCTTCATATTCTTTTATTCTATCTGCTACTGTATGCGGATCTCCTACAAGTGCAGTACCTGCACCACCTCTTACAAGTCCTATACCAGCCCATAAGTTTGGACTTATCTCTAACGACTCCCGTGTACCTTTATTTAAATAAGTCATTCGTTTTTGACCAACTGAATCGTATCTTGCAAATGTTTTTTGAGCAAGCTCAATTGTCTCATTATCTACATATTGAATTAAACGTTCTGCCTCTTCCCATGCTTCTTCTTCTGTTTCTCTTACAATTACGTGTAATCTAATGCCAAATTGAACCGTACGCCCCTTCTCTTCTGCAAGTTTTCTTACTTCATCTATTTTCTCTTTCACTTGCTCTGGTGGCTCTCCCCACGTTAAATACACATCACTATGTTCAGCTGCAACTTCTTTACCCGCAGCCGATGATCCTCCAAAATATATAGGGGGATACGGTGTTTGAACTGGCGGGAACACTACTTTACTATCTGTAACTTTAATATGTTTTCCTTCCAATGAAATGGTTTCACCTTGCAAAGTCGATTTCCAAACTTTTAAAAATTCATCGGCAGCTTCATACCTTTCATCATGTTCAAGATACAATCCATCACCCTGCAATTCAACGGGATCTCCTCCAGCTACTACATTAATAAGTAATCTTCCATCTGAAATTCTATCAAATGTAGATGCCATCCTTGCTGCAACTGTCGGTGACATTAATCCTGGTCTAACTGCTACTAAAAATTTTAATTTCTCTGTCTCAGCTGCAAGTGCCGATGCTAATACCCATGGATCTTCACAACCTTGACCAGTTGGAAGTAACACACCTGTATACCCTAAATAATCGGCTGCTTGTGCAACTTGTTTATAATAACCATACTCAGCTGCTCTTCCTCGTTTTGTCGTTCCTAAATATCGACCATCTCCATACGCCGGAATAAACCATAATAATTCCATACCTTTATACACCCCTTATTTATTTTGAAACGTACACTAAAATACTCTATATAAATTACCCCTAATAATTTATATGTTAATTTCCTATCTCGCCTTTAAAATTATCTCGCCATCTTAAAAACTTCACTTCTAGTAAACGTACGAGTGAATCCGAAAATTTCCCAACGAATGCAAAGATGATAATACCAACAAATACGATATCTGTATTTGAAAATTGCCTTGCATCCATTATCATATAGCCAATACCTTCTGTAGATCCCATAAGTTCTGCGACTACTAAACTCACCCATGCAACTCCTAATGATAATCTCGCTCCTAGTAATAGGTTCGGTAATGCTGCAGGTAAAATTAATTTTGTAATTAATTTTCTTTTACTAAACTCTAATACTCTCGCAACATCAAATAACTTTGAATCCACACCTCGTATTCCTAGAAACGCATTTACGTATAAAGGAAAAAAAGCACCATCTGCAATTAATAACACTTTCGATGTTTCCCCAAAACCGAACCATAATACGAAAAGCGGTGCAACAGCCAAGTGAGGCACAGTTCTTAACATTTGTACTGAAGGATCTAAATATTGCTCACTTCTCGTTGAAAACCCAACAATTGTTCCTAAAATAATTCCTAAACTCCCGCCAATAAAGAAACCAGTCGCAGCCCTGAATACACTAATACTTAAATGACCGAATAACTCTCCTGTTTTTATAAGTTCTTGAAAAGCTAAAAATATATCTAGAGGCGTTGGTAAAACTGTTTTAGAAACTAGACCGAATACGCCAGCCAACTGCCAAATTATTAATACGATAATTGGTATAGTAATCGCTCTTACTAACACTTTTACTTTTGTCTTTCGCACTTTCTTTACATCGTTATTACCAATCGTTATACTCGTTGGTTTCATAACAGCTTTCGTATTCTCCAATTTACAAAACCTCTCTTCATTTCGCCTTTAACGCTTTTTCTACGAAAGAATTATCTACAACTTTATCTGTGTTGATTTCTTTCTTTATAGAACCGAGCTTATATTGAAAATCTGCTGTCTTTTGCTGTTCTGCTATTATTTCTTTCGTTACCGGAACTAAAATTGGTTTGTCGTGATTAAACACTTCTTTTACAATCTCTGCATCTATTTTCTTTGCAGAAGTGTATATGTTTATTGCTTCATCCAAGTTTTCATCTTGCCATACACGTGCTTTTTCATATACTTTAAGGAATTTCTCAACTAATTCTGGATGCTCTTTCGCAAATTTTGTTCTCGCAATTAAAAACTCTGGAGAAGATACATTTAATGTTTCACCATCTGTAATCACCTTTGCTCCTTTATTTACCGTATGTAACGATATGAAAGGATCCCAAATTGCCCATGCATCTACTGAACCTGATTCAAATGCCGGCTGTGCTTCATCTGGTTGTAACTGAATGACATTTACATCTTTCGCATTGATACCTTCTTTATCAAGCGCTCGATACAATAAATTAAATGCGCTACTTCCTTTTGCCACTGCTATTTTCTTGCCTTTCAAATCTTTTACACTCGCAATCTTGCTATCCTTTTGTACAAGAATCCCCGTTCCTTTTCTCGCATAACTTGTATTAGCAATTTCGGTAAATTCAATACCAGCTGCTTGAGCTGAAATAACTGGGGAGTTCCCAACTTCACCAAAGTCTAATCGATTTGATGCAATTGCTTCAAAATAAGGAGGACCGCTTTGAAACTCTGTCCACTTCACTTTAACTCCTTCTTTTTTAAACTCTTCTTCAAACCATCCTTTTTTCTGCGCGAGTAATAGTGGACTTAATCCTTGCTGAATACCAATTTGTATTGTTACATCTTCCTTCTTACTACTTGCTGTGCTTTTTTCACATCCAAATAAAAATAAAGAAATAGCTACTGCAAAAGAAAGAACTTTGATTTTTTTATACATATACTCACTCTTTCCCTATATACTTGTTTGAATTAGTCCCCCGTGTTCAAACTGCTGTAATACTTTCTTTCGAATTCCTTGGAATGACTCGGAAGTTTTACTACGCGGATAAGGTAAATTATTTTCAATCACTTTATGTATTTTTCCAGGCTTTGCACTCATGATGACAATTCTGTTTGAAAGATATATTGCTTCGTCTATATCATGTGTAACGAATATCATTGTCGTCTTTTTTTGTTCCCAAATGTTGAGCAGTACTTCTTGCAAATGACTTCGGGTAAATGCATCCAGTGCTCCAAATGGTTCATCAAGCAATAATACATTGGGATCCCTTAACAACGCTCTTGCAATCGCAACACGTTGTGACATCCCGCCTGATATTTCTTTCGGATATGATTTTTCAAAACCGTCTAACCGAACAATTTCAACCCATTCCTTTACCTTATCCTTCACATATTTATCTTTTAATGACAAATCAGCTGCAATATTTTCTTCCACTGTAAGCCATGGAAACAATCGATGCTCTTGAAATATAAATCCTTGCTTCTTACTCGGTTTTGTTATACGCTCCCCGTCAATAATGATTTCACCTTCAAAATCGTTGTCTAAACCTGCAATAATTTTTAATAGTGTACTTTTTCCGCAACCACTCGGACCAATTACTGTAACAAAATCCCCTTTTTCTAATTGAAAATTAATATGCTCTAATACTTGAACAGTACGAGTTTGTTTCGAAAAATATTTTGATACTCCATCAATTGATACAGTCACTTTTCCCCCTCCTTGAAATGATTCATCTTAATGAACAGATTCAGTATTTATGCAATAAAAAAACCAAAGGCATTTTATCTATTGATAAAATGCCTTTGGTTTCTCCAATCAGCAATACGTAATGGAATTAAGTACATATTATACAAATATTTCCGATAAGTCAACTCGGTTTTATTAAAACATACGTATGATTTGTTTGAACATCCTTATTGTTATTTATTTAAAAATTATTTTTTATGGTTCTTAATCCACTGTAACCAATAAGAAAACTCACATGCCAAATGCATTTGATGCGATTTAATAAGGCTATTAGGACAAAGTGCCGGAAACTCTACAACTAGACTTACTTCTATACCAGTATCTGTATCTTTGAATTGATGTCGAACTCCACCAATAGTAGTACCGTCTTTCATACGTGCAACACCTGTTGATTGGTATTGATAGGACTTATCTCTAGGTGTCTTCAATCCCATTTCGTCACCAAAAACAATAAAAAATTGAACTGGAAATGGAGAATTACCAGTAGTTTCGATAACCTCTAATTCATTTTCCCCAAAGGGTCTTAGTACGTAATGATCTGGACAGGCCGATAAATTCACTTGATCATTTTCATCTGATTGTTCAAGCATAAAACTATCAATTCCATTTATCGCTTCTTCTGCTGTAATCCCATCTAAATAGATACTTGTTTTTGAAAATTTTCGTCTATCACCAGATAAAACAGTACAAATACGCATACCCATTTCACTTAATTTAAGTTTAGATTTTAACTTATCATACATTTCATTGTATGAATAATTTAACTTTAGTTCCGTTAGTTTTTTTAGCATAACGTCTGTATCATTTAATTCCGGTTCTTTATGTCCCAATGTATTTAAAACTTTTTTAATACGTTCTCTTTTCCACTTTGTAAGTTGTTCATTCGAAATATTGTTTCCATCAATAATAATTTTCATATACATTCTCCTTCGCTTTGATCGTATCGTAGTGTATTTAATACTAAATTAATCATTTCTTGCTTCGTGTCTAGATTCAAATCCACCTCTGAATGAGCAATACTGCTAAGACCGTATAAAATAAATCCTGATGCTAATAATGAGTTATCAGTATTAAAAATCCCAGTTTTCACCCCTTCTTCGATTACTTGTCGAATTGATGGCTGCATTCGCGTAAATAATTTCTGTTCCAGTTGAAAATGTTGTTCCGTCTGAAACGAACTCACATTTTTATAGGGTGCTAATTTTTCAATAAATGTCCAAAATATATTTAGAGAATCTTTCAGCTTTTGCATGACAGACCGTTCATTAGAAATAAGTATTTCTTCAATTAACTCCATATTTTTCACAATAAAATCATTTAATACTTCATCAACAAAATTCTCTTTAGACTTGAAGTAATAATAAAATAAGCCCGTTGCTACACCTGCATGATTCACAACATCTTTTATGCCAAATCCTTTCATACCATTTTTCATATATAGTTCAAAACCAATATCCATCAACTCTTGCCGTCTAACATCTGGTTCTTTTGATATTCTTTTCATAGGTCATCTCCTATTATGTTTTACCTTCGACTGAATCTGATTCAATCATAAACAACTGAACTATATTCAGTCAATATTAGTTTCCACAAAAAAAGAGTAATCTCAAGAAATATACATCTAACCTTAGACTTATCAAAAAGTTAGATCATATAACTTAAGACTACTCAATTTCATTAAACACATATTTTCTTTTCAAATCGCTTTAGTTTAACCACACCATTTCTGTCTCTACAATCATTTGAGGAAGCGTCTTTTGAATTATTTCCTCTAATACATTAAGAGCTTCATTCACATAACCACCCTCAAAACCCTCTAAAGGCTCAGGTAACTCATCCTCATCTAAAATAAAATATTCTCCACTTGGAAGTACCAATATATCAATAATTAAGTCTTCAAATGACACGAATTCGTCTGTTATTTGCGTATTTTTTACAACATTAAAATAAGAGCCTACATACATTCCATTTTTATCTCTCCATATGTATAAATTGTACGGACGATTTTCCCAGTAGTATGCAATGGTGTAACTTCCTTTTGGGATTGTTAAACTCGCACGATGTGCAGTCATTGTAAATGAATACTGAACCTCATGAAATAACACGATACTTTGCAACTGCTTTTCAAGTAATAAGCAAGTGTGATCTACTACGGTCGAGTCATACCGAATTTTTCTTTCTATAATTTCACTTTTTGGTGTTAGTAATTTATTCATTCTTTGCTTCCCCTTATGCTATTTCTAATCTTAATTATATCCATTTATATAGTGATAAAGAAGTGTTTGGTCTCCAAATACACAATAAAAACTCCCTCTTATTTTAGAAGGAGTTTTTCACTGTCCATGTTTCATATTTTTTCACTTCTAATGGAAGCTCATTCGTTTTCAACCACTCCACTGCACTACATACAAGTGGAGATGAATTGTCTTCTGTAATGCTTTCTATAGAAACCCATCTCGCTCCTAAAGAATCTTGACCTTCAAATTGTTTCGGTACTACAAATTCACCTTCGCACCTTTCAACACCGTAGAAAACTGCGATATGATGTACATGTGTGTACTCCTTGAATTTTGATGGAAATTGAAAATCAAATGTACCTATTTGTTTTACTACCGTTACATTTAGCCCGGTCTCCTCTTTAATCTCTCTATGAAGTCCAGCTAATATTGATTCCCCACCTTCTAAACTACCACCAGGCAGATCATACCGATTTCTATATGGACCTTTAATTTTATCAATTACTAATATGTGATTGTTTTCGATACAAATGCCGTACACACCAAACGCACTATGAAAATTAGTAGCATTACTCATATTTTAATTTCTCGATAACCGCATCATAAAATTTCCGTTCCTTATCAACATTTAAGTAAACACGACTTACTGTTTTAGAAAATCCATATAACAATTGCGCTTTCGCTGGCTCTTTTAGTGTTATTTCAAATGTCGGAGGTTCCTTTATAAATTCCATCACTGTTGCGTCAAGAACCTCTTTCTCTTTCTTTAAAAGTTCTCCTTTATAAAACGTAATCTTATCAATTTGTATAAATGGTATAATGATTTTCTTTCCTAATCCAATTTGTATAATTACTTTTTCTTCCTTAACAATAATTGGATTTTTACGCATTGCTTGAATTTCAGCTAAAAAATAAAACATTGCATATACGTTTAAAATAAGTAACACCCATGCTACAAGCGGATTCCATTGATGAAACAAATAATGAAAACCGATACTTTCTATTAAGGTCGCATGGATGATCATGATATATACACCTATTGCACCAGTCTTTTTGTGATATGAGTATACATATTCACCTTCTGGCACTTTTGCACGCCACGATAAAAATGCATAATAGATTAACTTAGACTCTGTTACAATGATATCTATTAATTTATTTCTTTTCATAGTAGCGTCAAATGCAGCATCAATTGCATAAGAAAATGAAGAGTACTCACTTTTATATTCTTTATATTTTTTTATTATGGTAGGAAGCTTTCTAACAATTTTATATAGAAGGAATAACTCTAAACATACAAAAGCAATTTCTCCTGCAACTATAATATAAGAAACGTATGAAAAACCTTGTAAATAGTCGCTCGGAATAATAAATCTTGCAAATATATAACCAGCTATTACAACAGGAAATATATACGTTAACGAGTATCTTTTTCGAATAATAAAGAAATACGTAATGACCGGAATTACAAACATGCAATCTAATAATGATCCAAGAACAACTTCTTTCGGAGTAGCTGGTACAATCGGAAGAGCATATAATAAATAGTTTGATAACAAGATTACAGATACGAGTCCAATCCAGATACCTTTTCGCCTTCGCGAAAGTGTGTCACTCATACGTTCACTCCTCTATTTAAAAACCTCGTTTAAATGGTCTTTATAAAATGAAATAGCACGTTCAAATTCTTTAACCTCTTCTACTTTTACGACTGTTTCAAGTAATAATTTCATCGCGGATTCATGATCGTTTACGTTATATTTCGCTAATGACAAAAATACTTTCATCACATCATTATCTGGAAACTGCTGCAAACCTGTTTCTAAAACAGTAATTGCTTTGTCATACTCACCTATACAACGATATGTACTACCAAGACCGATATATGCGCCGCAAAGTGACTCACCTTCAAGACCGTTTGCAATTGCCTGTTCATAATATGGCATAGCCTCTGTTTCAAGACCCATTACATCATGTATCCAGGCACATTGATAAAGTACTTCTGCATCCCTCGTAAAGTTTGTTAATCCAATGAGTATCTCTTTAGACTGCGCATATTTCTTTTCTTTCCGGAGTTTAATAGCTTGCTTTAATAAATGTTCCATAGAATTCACTCCTCACCAATTATTCTATGTATCCATATTGAATGGTTAACGTTTGTGTAAAAGTAAAATTCCCATAAATTAAAGTTTCGCTTACCTATATATACTATGCGGATTTACTCTTATCCAAATACTTAAAATTAAAAAGCAGTAATGTGATTACATAGTACTTCTAACCTTTTGACAATTTCTTTCGCTGTTTCATCTTTCCCATTACATAGCTTCCCTTTACCGTCTTGTTCAATTACGTAGTGTACCGCTCCGCGCGAATATAAAGAATGTGGTGAATTCGCAATCATTATACTCGCCTTTGCTTCTTCCATTCTATTTTTTGCTCTTTCAAACAGTTCTTCTTCATTTACATCACTTTCAAGCTTAAAGCCTACGAGCACTGTTTCTGCATCCCACTTTTTTATTTGTTTTAATATTTTCGGTGCCTTTTGAAAATGAATAATTGGCGCTATATCACTTGAAATTTTTCCATTCATATCAAGAACATTCCCATCTTGATCACAAATTTTGTCCACAATCCAATCTGATCCAGCCGCTGCCATAATGACTGCATCAACTTTTTCATGCGTAATGATACTTTTCATTTTATCTTGTAAATCAACAATTCCTTCAAATGGGTGTAATTCTAATTGATTATTTATATCGTTTGGTTTCTCGGCAAAATAACCGTGTAAATATATTACATGCGCTCCTTTACATATAAGCTCTTCAGCAAGTATTCTTCCAATTGTTCCTTTTGCCATATTCGTATGACCACGCACTTGGTCCCATTTTTCTAAACAACCACCACTTGTAATTAATACTTTTTTCCCCTTCATTGTAACCATCCCTTACTGATTTTTCTTACGAAACCATTCTGTTCCAAAGTCAACGATATCTCGTTGTTTCATAAGACGACACTTTGCGTTTCCTATTTTCCCCATTGTTACAGTACCCTTTTGCTCAAACTCTACACCGATTTCTACAAACCTTTCAGAATCATAATCCATATCAACAAACTCTTTCCATACTCTTTCACCATTTTCTAAAATAGGTGCTCCTACTTTTATTAACTCACATGCACCAGAACGTACTTCAGATAAATGTACAGACGTATTGGAGTCATATCCAACACCAATTAATAATATGTACCCCTCTAAATCATATATTTTTCTTAATGGAGATTCTTCTCCTAAACTCATCGATAGTGATTGATTCATTGTTATTTCTTCTGCATGTTTCCCCCATGCAGCAAAACTCCCTAATGGATGATTGCTGCGAACTACATTCGGATATGTACGAAAACATTCAACTATTTCCCCCATGCCTCTTGTTGGTGTTATGCGAGGATCATACGCTGGTACATTATCACGGATAATCTGCCACCAGTCTTCAGGGACAGGCGGTCTGGACCAATGTTTCGGATCAGATAAATCTGAAGATTGCGTTGGCATAATGATTGTTCCTTCTTTTGTAACAACTTTCATTAATGCTTCAACTACCGCAACCGCCCCACCAGATATCCAGCCGATAGAACTTAGCGAAGAATGCACAATAACCGTCATCCCTTTTTCTAACCCTAATTTTCTTAAATCATTTGTAATTGTTTTGATTGTATTTGGCAATTGTGTACGTGCCACTATGTCATTCATTTTCACGATTGTTCCCCCATTTTATTTTAAACTACTACATACATATATTATCATATTTTTCTTAATTTTTAACTTAATCATTTTCATCTACGTGAAAAATGACAATATGTTGATTTTATATAACAAAAGAAGAAACATGAAGGCGTTACATCAAAACAATAATAACACTTTATATAAACAAAGAGCTCATCAAAAATGATAAGCTCTTTGTTTCATTTACCCTTCAATTGTAACCCCTGTAAACATCGATAAGTTTCCTGTTATTTTCTCACCTACACGTAAAAATAACCCTGCTGCTCTCCCGCTAATGCAGTGTGAACCAATTAATAGTTTACCGGTATATGGACCATCCCATGTGTCAATTGTATAGTCAGGCATTTCTATATATTGCTGATATATTTTCCGTTGTTCAAAGTAATACTCTGTTTTATCTTCAGCTAATAGTTCATCATTTTTGTATATAGATACCCCTCCGCCTTCACGGCCGTATAAAGGTTTAGAAACATATGATTCATTTTTTTCTATAAATGGTTTATTTGTAAAATATGTTGGTAGGAAGTATTTCTGAATGATTCCTCGCTCTTCTTCCTCAAAGAAAACTTCTTCTTCGTAAAGTTGCCAAATTAATGCGAGTATACTTTTATTTTGCATAAGAAAAGCAGCCGGCGGATTAATGATTTTCACTCTTCCTTGCGCTATATGATCTAAAAACTGGAGTCCAATTCTCTTTCCATTTTTATCAGCATCTGAAACTAAATATTCAATTGGATATAGTCTATATAAATAATGGATTCGTTTACCATTTGGCGTATATATACCATCATCTGCAACGACTATATCTTGTATACCTATATAATCCGTTGATTGATCTAAACAATAGTTTCTTAAAAACTGAACTGTTTGATGGTCTTCCTCGTGCCAATCATAACTAGTAAAATATATCGTTTCTCTAGAATTTATACTATAGTCATGTTTAATTTGTTCCCAAGCCTGCACTATATGCTCTTCTATATGGTTTGGATGATTTACATCATGATAACGACACAATACTTCATTAGCGACAGACGGTTCTAAATAACCTGTTGGTGTATCACAATTTACTTCTATTAACTTTATATCTTCACCGTTTACGATAAAGTCAAATCTTGTAAAATATGAAAACAAACCAGTATGTTTCATTCTCGCAATTTCCCACGTTTCAGCTGGGAATCCTAGTTTTTGAAAATCTTCTGTCGTATTTACAATATATTGATACGTTCTATATAACACGTACATGATTTCTTCTGTCGCTTTTGAAATAGCAGTATATGTGTTTACAGGCATACGATACATACCTGTTGCCATATATTGATTCCATTCTTCATTTTCTAATAGACTCGGCCACGTAAATCCATTCCGACCAGCCTCTTCCACAAGTGAAAACCATACTTTCATGTACTCTTTCTGCTCTTGTTCTGTATACATAATCCTATTATCCTTTCGTGTTATGATCCGGCTGGCGCTTTTGCGTTCCCAATTCCACTTGAACCAGAATTCACTTTCGGCGTTTGTGTCGTAGATGATTTCGGCGTATTTGTATCTGGTGTTACTTTATTTGATGGATTTGGTTGCTGTTTATTTAAATCTACTTTATTGGCAGAATTACTATTGTTACTGTTAGTTCCGCCGTAATACCCTCCACCACCGCTGCCACCAGTTCTACGTTCGTCTTTTTCACGATATGGAATAACATTATTTGCATACGGTTTCTTCATTACATTTGGTTTTGCTGTATAATTCATATTTGAAGTTTTACTTGCTAATAAATATCCTGCTACGAACGGAAGTATTGGTAAATGTGAATTTTCATTATGCGATGAAAACGATGGATTATTTTCCTTGCACAACTTATCATTTTCTAGATTTTCATTGGTAGGAGTTTTATCATCACAATTTAAAGTTTCTTGTTCATTCCCTTGCTTTGCACCATCTGTTTTAACAGCAGTACTTTCTTTCTGTGCAGTTTCTTCTTCATAATCACCACAGCCCGTTAACAAAAAAGATGACACTCCTATTGAAGTAGCGATTTTTATAAATTTACTTTTATCCATTCTCATGTGTTATACACCTAATTTCTATTATCTATATTTTTCCAGATATCTTTATTATATAATGTAAATATCACCTTTTTCAAACTAAACACAATATGTACATTTGCATATTTTCACACTATTTTTCCAAGTAACAATGAAACCTTTCACTCCCCGGATATTTTTCTCCTAAACTTTTAACCTGAAAACCAATTTTCTTATAAAATTCTACTGCCTCATCGTCTGTCTCTGCCTCTAGATAAGTCAATTGATGCATTCTTAATACTTCCTTTATCATTTGCAACGCAATTCCTTTATGACGATATTGCGGAACGACTGATATGTGGCAAATTTCCGCTTTATTTGCTCCAATTATTTCAATACCTATACAAGCCTTTTCTTCATATCTATACAATGTCCCATTATTCCTTTCATAAAATAAAACTGCTTGCTTTAAGCTAGTTTCACTTGGGCCGACTGCATACTGTAGTACATTTAAAATGGGATCTTTCTCAATTTTTTCCACACGTTGCAAATTCATATCTTCATTCCTTTCTATGAAAAAAGATTAGCTCTTTATATAAAGAGCTAATCTCATCACGCAGTTATTTTTTCTTCTTTCTTCACAACAACTGCTACATAACTATGTAGTATCATTCCAACAATAACGAGACTCATGCCAATCCAAGATAACGATGACGGAATTGGTGCAGATAGCAAGATAAGTTCTCCTACTAGCGCAAATAAAACCTCACCAGACTGAGTTGCTTCTACTGTTGCTAGTTTTTGTGGATCATCTTTTACAAGATCTGTCGCAAAGAAGAATAGTACGGTCGCGATTAAACCAGAACTAACAGCTACAATAAAACATTGGAAAACTTGGCTACTTGACGGTAGTCCGCCTGTTGATACTTCATAACCAGATAGTAAAAACCAAAATGGTAAGCTTGCTAATGTCATACCGAGAACTCGCTGGAATACATCTAATTCCCCTTTACAAATTTGCATCATTTTTCGATTTCCAAGAGGATACGCAAACGCTGCAATAAGTACAGGAACTACACATAAAATGGTTTCACGAATTCCTAATGAAGAAGCATGTTCTACTTGCATGAGTACAACACCGCATAAAATAATACCCGACATAACTAATTCCTTCATTGGAAGTTTTTTATGTAATGGATCTACCGCAAAAAATGGTGTTAACAAAATCCCTGCGACGATCGTAATTTGCCATGTTGAGGCAACGAGCCAACCAGGTCCAAAAGCTCCAGCAAAACTAAGTGGTGCATAGAAGAGACCAAATCCAACGATACTCCACACTAACCATTCTTTCGGATTATTTTTCATATATTGAAAGAGTTGCTTTAAGTTTCCTCTATACATGACAATAAGTAAAAGCATTGGAACCATGAAGTAGTACCGTAATGATGCACTCCAAATCCAGCTTCCACCTTCTAAGTCCATCGCCCGGTTTAAAACGAAGGTAAAGGCAAAGAAAAATGATGCCAATATTCCTATGACAATTGCTTTCATTATAAAACCCCTTGTTTAGTTTCTTCTTATACTATACAACAAATTAAATATAATTAAAATTCGAAATCTTCATCTCGCATGTATTCTAGCTCTAAATAGTTTTCTTAACTGACTGATATGAGCTTGATGGTACCGATTATGATCAGCTATATGCCATATCCCCCACCTTATAGTCGCATTTTCTCCCTTTTCGTAAAAAACTTCTCGTGTTAAATCCTTTTCTGTTAGTTTCATACATTCCTCATATAACATATGTTGCACGGCTTCATAATCTTGCATTACTTGTTGCAACGTCTGTTTTCTTAAACTTGGCAATTCTCCTATTTCATTCAGCAAAGGTCCATACTTATTTTCAAGTGCTGGTGGAATTTCTTCTCCTTTTAAACGATACACCCAGTGTAAATCAACCACCGCTAAATGCTGAAGTAGCTGTCCTATACTATTTCCATTATTTTCTGATCCTTTAAAAGAGAATTCTTTCTCATCAATACCTTCTACTAACTTTTGCAATCGTTTAAATGTATCCGTAACCGTCGCATACAAAATCGCTACTTGCGGATTCATATTTTTTTCTAAATGGAGATCTTTCATACTAAACTCCCTTTCTTAAAAGAACAACACCATATATTCATCGTCACTATATACACCGTTCATTTTTAAAGCTCTTTTCTCGATTCCATACGTTTGAAAGCCCATTGATTCATACAATTTTTTTGCTGGCTCATTTGTGGACACAACACCTAAAGTCAATTGTTCCAAGTGCATTTCTCTTGCTTTTTCAATTGCCTTACGTATTAACTCACGTGCAAGGCCACTTCTTCGATTGCTTGCATCTACATACATCGCAACGATATGTCCTTTATGTTTATACGCCTCTTTCTCTTCTGTTAGTAAAGTGACAACTCCAACTAATTGATGATCCGCATTAAAAGCACCGAATGTACAACTAGTAGCAGCTGTTAAATTTCTTTCCACTCGCTTAATAGGATTTTCCTGACGAATCGCCTCTTCATAAGTTGTTACAAATGCCTCCGGGTTTACTTGTAATGCTTGTAAACGTAAATCCCAATATTTTTTTGCATCTTCTTTCGTAAGTAATCGAATCATATTTCCCCAGCCCCTTTAAGTTAACATAACATTTTTATAAACTACTAATTAAACATTGATATTCTTCTCTTAACATACTATAACGATATCGATGAATGAACTGACCTTTACGTAATCGATCATTTCTCATTAGTCCTTCACAAACAAAACCAGCCTTTTCATAGCTCTTTCTAGCTTGAAAATTATCTTCGTCTACACGTAGCCAAACTTTTTCTAATTTAAATTCAAAGAATGCTAGCTGTAACATACCATATAGAGCTGCTATTCCATATCCTTTGCCCCAATACTCTTTATTACCAATCGCGATTCCCAGTTCTGCATTTTTATTTGTCTTATCAAAGTTTTTAAGATCTACCCATCCAATATGTATGCCGTTCTCTGCAGTGATAGCTCTTTGTTCATAACCATTTTTTCGATTTATACATGCTTCAATCCATATTTTCGTATCTTCACGAGTGAACGGTGGATATTGATCTGGTACAACTAAATATTTCGTTACCTGTGTATCTAATGACCATTGATATCGATCTTCTACATCATCTAGTGTCAGTTCTCTTAATTGAACAACTGGTACATTCATTGTGTTATCCCCTTCTTATTTTCCTATAGAAAACCCTTCGAACATTCTTCCTCCATACTGTTCTAGCGTTTTTTCTACAAAAGTAATTAATTTCATTTTCTCTCCCGTTGTATAAAAATGATCGAACGCCGCTACAAATTGATCTGCGTAATGTTCATCATATATTCTAAGTACCCTTATAAACCATTTTGAATTTCCAAGCCATTTCCCATTTACTCTTAATACATATTCATGTAATAAATCAGCTAATAAATTCGCGATAAACAACTCTTCTTCTCTTTTTGATGCACCAATAAAATCATCCAAAGTATCTGTAATAAAATAACGCTTCTGCTCCATCATTTCTTCTGTCCAATTAGCTGGTCCTTTATTTAGTAACTCATTCGCTTCGCTTTTTAATTTCTCAACAATTTCATCTTCCCCTTTTAACACAATACCTTCTGCAACTAATTGTGGTAACGAAGGTCTTCCGCGGTCACAATCCATTTTAAAAAAGGTTTTTAACGTTTCAAAATTATGTACAAATACCTCAACTGGCCATCCATTACTATAGAAAGATTCTCTATAACAAGATGACAAACTACGATCTATTATTACAATGTCAAGATCAGATGTTTTTGTCGCTTCTCCTCTTGCAACGCTTCCTCCAAGTAAAGCTACATCACAATTCGGAAATTGTGATGTAATTATGCTTTTTGCCGCTTCCATTGCTTTCATAACCGTTCCCCTTTTCTTATTTCACTTTCTTTTTTTCAGCTCTTTCTCTCGCTTTTTTTATATACGGTTCTGCGTCTGGTGTTTTGCATGATGTTGCCCCGTGATCAACCTGTACTTTTCCAATTACACGTGCAATTTCAATCGCTTTTCGCTCTAAGTCTTCATTACGAATGCCTATCGCAATTAAAGCACGATTCATCGCTTCTTTTTTTCTATTTTTTTCATTATGTATATTTGTTTTAATTTCTTCTAAATAAGATGAGAAGAAATCATCATATAACGTTTTATTTTTAATCGCTATATTTGCTAATAAAGACCAACCTGCTCTTCCAATCCATTCATCATCAGACTTTGTCCATTCTTCCATTCTTTCTATCGCAATTGGCGACGTACAAATAGCCGTCATCAAAACGTCCATTAAACAATAATAATCAACTTCCTGTACCCATTTATTTAGCAGTTCTGTCGTGACTTTCTTTGGATCTAATATCATTGTTGCTAAAGTCATTGCATCCATATTTTTTGTTTCCCATAATAAAATTGCTAAATCATGATCTTTTTTTATCTTCTTTTTTAACAATTTTAAATTAGCAAAACTAACTCCGAATAGTGGCTCTTTCGCTCCATGGTTTTTATACGTTTTACAATTTTGTTCTGTTCCATATTCCTCTAGTTTCCGCATTACTTCCTCAAGTAACATATGCCCACCTCTTTATCTTTTATGTTGACTTCATATATGTATGTACGATATATTCTACATTACTTTTTGGTTTTCCTATATTTATTTTTAAAATACGGTATGTGAAATTTTACAGATGCTTTTTAATGCAACAGAAATCCTCTTCGCTAGCATTCTCTGTATTCAATCCCCTACTAACTCACTCATTGGGTTTACTATAGATATGAACACATTACATACATTTTCATTCAATTCTTGTTTCATTTTAGTAAACCTGCAAAATAATGAAATCTTGCATACTTTTGGACAAACTTTTTTGCGCTTGTAAAAAAGTTTTTTTGCAATTACCTCCCTATAATTGCTAATATAGTAGAGTAGAACTTTTATAGAGAGAAGGAAAATTATGCACAATGGAATTCGAATGACAACTTTAGTAAAAAGGGCTATGTTGATTTGCGCGGGGGTATTATTTACATACGAAGCGGCTTTAGGATCAGCACATACTGCTCTAGCAAGTACAGAGGATGAAGCAAAATCTGTTCAACTTGTAAGTGAAATTCAATCATCTCTTGCACCAAAAGAAGCTCCAAAACAATATAATGGGCAAGTTAGAAAAGTAGCTTACTTAACATTTGATGATGGTCCTGGAAAGTACACAGCTGAGCTTTTAGATATGTTAAAGAGAGAAAATGCAAAAGCAACATTCTTCCTTATTGGTTCAAATGTAAAAGCTTTTCCTGATCTTGTAAAGCGTGAAGATGCTGAAGGCCACTACGTTGGGATGCACAGTATGACTCATAACTACAAAAAACTTTACACTGAAGGTCATTACGTAGATGAAATGAAAGAAGATCAAGGCTTAATCGCTGGCGTTCTAGGTAAATCCCCCGTATTAACTCGTCCATCTTACGGCTCAATGCCAGGATTAAACGAAGCTCTTCGTAACAAAGTTGTTGAGAATGGGCTAAAAGTTTGGGATTGGACAATCGATTCATTAGACTGGAGATATAACAAAATGCCTGTTGACGCTGCATCAGCTAAAATTGTAGAAAACGTTCTAAATGGTGCTAATAAACCAGCAGAAGTTATTCTTATGCACGACATTCATCCACAATCAGTTAAAGCAGTACCTGGTATTATTAAAGGACTGAAAGAAAAAGGATATGAATTAGAAGCCTATAGTGAGAACGAACACTTCCCATTAAACTTCTGGCATGATAATCGTATGTAATAAAAAAGACTTGATTTCCTCTAGTAGGTTATTGAGTCTTTTTTATCGTTTTGGAATGTTCTCATATAGAAATTCAGCATTCCTATAATGTATGTCCCTTCCCTTTTAGCAAGAAAAAATCAAATAAATGTACCTTTGAAACATCAAATGCTATAAGTAGGTGTTATATGCTCGTATATACAGTACAAACTGAAGAAGCTTGGAAACAATTTAAGAAACTTGGTTATTTAGAAGGTAATAAAGAAGTCATCGATTTAGACGATAATTATTCATATGACTGGATGGTGCGCGTTGCTAAAACAAGATTACCTCATTACGAAGGTAACTATCCTATTTGGGTCTGGGAAGCAACTAATTATCCAAACCGAAATCATAAAGCTTGGGGTAAACAAAATTCAAAAATGGTAATTTTAACACTAGATGTACCGAAAGAATGGGTACTATGGAGCTATTTTAGCTATTGGTGCTGTGCTATGACTGATGGATCAATATATTTACACACAAAAAATAAGTGTACATTAGATGAATGGTATACCTATATGGATAAAGAATACGGAATGATATTCGATTTCAACTATTTATTATCTCATCCTGATTGGTATCTAGGTAAAGAAGATTCATTAGAAAAACAAGGCGTCATTGGTAGAATCCCTCTTTCTTTCGTAAAAAAAGTACGACGTTTTCGTGCTAAGGAAGATAAGTCTATTCATAGAACCAGAAGTGATAAATGGGATGAGAGAAAGGCAAACCGGATTCATAAGATGATTCGAAAATTAAGAAAAAGAAAAGAAAAGCAAAAAAGACTACAAAAGCGACTTATAAGAATTTAAAACATATATATCAAAATACAGTAAAACATTAAGGGTTGAATATACAAATTCAATCCTATTTTTTATATTATCAACACTTTAGCACATATTACTCTTAAGGAGTGATATGTGTATGGATTTTCTTTCAGCCGAATATTTGTCTGCCTTACTTGCCATCATTGTAATTGATTTAGTGTTAGCCGGTGATAATGCCATCGTAATTGGATTAGCAGCAAGGCGATTACCGAAAGATCAACAAAAGAAAGTGATTATATGGGGAACTATCGGAGCTATCGCGATTAGAGCCCTCGCTACCTTAGTTGTCGTTTGGTTGTTAAAAATACCAGGGCTACTTCTAATTGGTGGTGTACTTCTTATATGGATTGCTTACAAATTAATTGCTGAGGGCAAAGATCATGATATTAAAGCAGAAGAAGGATTTTGGTCTGCTATTAAAACCATTATTATAGCTGATGCATTAATGGGAATTGATAATGTTCTCGCTGTTGCAGGGGCTGCGCATGGCAATTTCTCTTTAGTAATCATTGGACTATTAGTTTCTATTCCAGTAGTTGTTTGGGGCAGTACATTAATTTTAAAATGGGTTGACCGGTATCCTATCATTATTACAATTGGAGCAGCTGTTTTAGCTTATACTGCTGCAAAAATGATTGTAGATGAAAAATGGTTCGCTGCATTTTTTGAAAGTAACCCTTTTATTAAATGGGCATTTATCATTATTATCATTGCCGGTGTAGTATTCTTTGGAAAGATGAAACAAAAAACTAAAGATGTTTCTCTATAATGACAACGTTCTATTTACAAACAAGAGCGCTACTCATATGAGTAGCGCTCTTAATATTTATTTCGTTTCCCCGTCTTCAGTCGTCTTTACCTTCGTTTTATTTTTATCACGATGGTTATAGTTGTACTTCGATCGATCGACCGGTGTAAATCCTTCCGGTGTGTAGAATCGTAATAAGTCACCATTTACGACTTGGTCAGAGTATTTTAGTGATTTTTGAACCATTTGTTCATTTTGTTTTATTTCGTCTGTTAATTCTACAGCGTTACCAGTAGCTGTATCATAGTATTTGCCGTTCAGTGCAGTAACTGTTGGACTTACGAAGTTACCGTTACGGAATGGAACGACTTGTTTATGCTCTGGTGATAGTAAATCAGATCCAAACTGGACATAATCTTTCGTATCTGTACCTAATAAGTGTAATAACGTTGGAAGAACATCAATTTCTCCGCCGTATTGATGTTGTACGCCGCCTTTCATTCCTGGAACACGAATGATTAATGGTACACGTTGTAACTGTGCATTTTCAAATGAGTTCATTTCTTTACCCATTACTTGAGACATTGCTGCGCCATGATTATCTGAAATACCGTAATGGTCACCGTACATAACGATAATTGAGTTATCGTATAAACCAGATTGCTTCAAGTAATCCAAGAATCCTTTTACAGACTCATCTAAATAACGTGCTGTTTGGAAATACGTATCCACTGAAGAGTCACCTGTTTTGGCTGGTTCAATCGTCGCTTCCGCTTTATCAATCGGGTAAGGGAAATGGTTCGATAACGTAATGAACTTCGTATAAAACGGTTGTTTCAATGTTTGTAATAACGGAATTGATTCATTAAAGAACGGTTTATCTTTTAATCCATAGTTTACTACATCTTTTTCATTCATATCATAGTATGACGCATCAAAGAATTTATTGAAACCAAATGATTTATATATATCATCTCGGTTCCAGAATGTTTTGTAGTTACCGTGGAATACAGCTGATGTGTATCCTTGTTGACCTAAAATAGCTGGTGCTGATTGATACGTGTTATGAGCTTTATTTGTAAAAACAGATCCTTGCGGTAATCCATACATTGAGTTTTCTAGCATGAACTCAGCATCAGATGTTTTACCTTGCCCTGTTTGATGGAAGAAGTTATCAAAGTATAACGTATTCGCATCTTTTGTAAATGAATTTAAGAACGGTGTAACTTCTTGCCCGTTTAATTTATAATCAATTAAAAAGTTTTGGAATGACTCTAAATGAATATAAATTACGTTCATTCCTTTTCCTTTACCGAAGTACTCAGGATTTGGACTTGCATATGTTGATGCAAGATAATTTCGAACCTCTGTCATATTATCTCCATCAGCTAACGCTCGTTCTGTTGATGCTTTCGCACTTTGAATACCATCATAAATCGTATAGTTGTATGCCCCTAAATATTTCACAATATAATTACGATCGAATGTTCTTGTTAATAATTCAGGACGATCGGATTCTGCAAGACCTAAGTTAATGCTGAATAATAAAATACCTGCTACAAATACTAGTGATACTTTATGTTTCGCAACACGAACAGGTTTTGGGTTTGCAAATTTTGACGCAACTAAAACAATTAAAATGATTGTATCTAAGAAATATAGTGGATCATACACGTGTAGTAATGCAAAAATACTACCGCCTAAATCTCCAAAGTTATTCGTTTGTGTTAATGTCGGGAACGTAATAAAGTCGCTGAAAAAACGATAATATACTACGTTTGCGTATAAAAGTATGGACATTAACAAATTAATAACAATTAACCAAATGTAAGCACGTTTCCCCTTTGCGAATAATGCAAGTCCTAAAAATAGAACTGCTGAACTAAGCGGGTTGAAAAACAGCAAGAATTTTTGGATTGTGTTTGAAATTCCTAAATTAAATTCCGTTACATAAGCTGCATATGTTTTAAGCCAAAATAAAATAACGGCAAACAGAAAGAATCCAAAATGATTGCTTAGCACACTTTTGCTTTTTAATAAGAATTGTTTCATTTCTCCACCTCTTTTGATCATCCAAGGCTTATTTTTTTATAAGTCTGTCTCTCTATTCAATTTTTATCTTCACATAGATTTTATCTATTTAACTATATGAAGAATACTAGTAATTATAATTTGAAGCTAGTATTTATTCAACTATTTCTTTCCAGACATTTTGACCTTGGTTTCTATTTAACAAAATAAATTTGTAACATTTCCTGTTTTCTCCCAAGATTCATCCACTAATTATGACATCACATACTATATACCTTTATTCACTGCTTCGCAAATAAATATGTCTCCAGTTCTGGAACATTAATGTAATATAATTAAATTCATAATTGAAAGCATGTGTTTTTTTCTATGTATATTAAATCTCTTCACGTATTTCAAGTATATTCATACCTCAACCATTCCTCTATATGCAACATCAAAATCTCTCCCTCTCCGCTAAAGCTATTGTTGAATAATTATTCACAATCCATAAAAACAATGATTAAAAAAACCCTCGCTCTCATAACGAGAGCGAGGATTTTTATCATTTATTATTGACCTTTGTACATTGCATCTACTTGTTTTTGAAGTTCTTCATTTTCTAAGAACTCATCGTAAGTAGCCTCTTTATCGATTACACCGTTTGGCGTTACTTCGATAATGCGGTTTGCAATTGTTTGTATGAACTGATGGTCATGAGATGTGAATAACATTGTACCTTTGAATGCGATTAAACCGTTGTTTAATGCAGTGATAGACTCAAGGTCTAAGTGGTTCGTTGGATCGTCAAGTGTGATTACGTTTGCACCACTTAACATCATTTTAGATAGCATACAACGAACTTTTTCTCCTCCAGATAGTACAGAAACGTTCTTCTTAACTTCTTCACCTGAGAATAACATACGGCCTAAGAAACCACGTAAGAAGCTTTCTGACTCATCTTGTGGAGAGAATTGGCGTAACCAATCAACTAAGTTGGAGTCACTGTTCTCAAAGTATTTAGAGTTATCTCTTGGGAAGTAAGATTGAGATGTTGTAACGCCCCATTTGAATGAACCACTATCTGGCTCCATCTCACCCATAAGGATTTTAAATAATGTTGTCATCGCAATATCGTTACGACCGATAAATGCAACTTTATCACCTTTATTTAAAGTGAAGTACACATTATCTAACACTTTTTCGCCATCAATTGTTTTAGAAAGACCTTCAACTGTTAATAAGTCATTTCCTACTTCGCGTTCTGGTGTGAAGCCAACGAATGGATAACGACGTGATGATGGTCTAATATCATCTAATGTAATTTTATCTAAAAGTTTTTTACGAGAAGTTGCTTGTTTCGCTTTAGATGCGTTTGAGCTAAAGCGTGCAATGAAGTTTTGTAACTCTTTTACTTTCTCTTCTTTTTTCTTATTAGCATCTTGTGTTAATTTTAAAGCTAATTGGCTTGACTCATACCAGAAATCATAGTTACCAACATAAAGTTGAATTTTACCGAAATCAAGATCAGCCATATGCGTACAAACTTTATTTAAGAAGTGACGGTCATGGGATACAACGATTACTGTATTTTCAAAGTTCATTAAGAAGTTTTCTAACCATTGAATCGCTTTTAAGTCCAAGTGGTTGGTAGGCTCATCTAGTAATAGAATGTCCGGTTTACCGAATAAAGCTTGAGCAAGTAATACTTTTACTTTCTCTGACCCAGTTAATTCTGACAATTTCTTATCATGAAGATCTTCACCAATACCAAGTCCTTTTAGTAAGATTGCAGCTTCTGACTCAGCTTCCCAACCGTTAAGCTCAGCGAACTCACCTTCAAGTTCAGCAGCACGCATACCATCTTCATCACTAAAGTCTTCTTTCATGTAAATGGCATTTTTCTCTTGCATTACTTTGTAAAGTTGCGTGTGACCCATAATTACTGTTTCTAATACTGGGAACTCTTCATATTCGAAGTGGTTCTGTTTTAATACTGCTAGACGCTCACCCGGCGTAATATGTATATCACCTGTTGATGGTTCAATTTCTCCAGATAAAATCTTTAGAAATGTCGATTTACCAGCACCGTTCGCTCCGATTAAACCGTAGCAGTTACCTGGCGTGAATTTTATGTTAACATCTTCAAATAATTTGCGATCCGCGAAACGCAAACTAACGTTACTTACTGTAATCATTTGTGTCCTCCTACTAATACCGCTTATTTCAGCGTTTTCTCACCGATTGTCTTAAAAATCGCATATAACGACTCAATTATTGTAGACTATAGCTATTATATAGTAGAAGCTGGATGAATAGCAACGGTTGATTGCTATTCCTTTCTTTTCAAACTTGAATAATACCTTTATTTTTAATTATATTAAAGTTACATACACACTTTAAGGTGGTTTTATGTTAAAGAAAATATTTATAATTGGAGCATTATGTTTTTCAATTTCTTCCTTAACTGCATGTAGAAGTAACAATACAAAAACACCCACTGAATCAAAACAAGAGAAAAAAAGAAACAAAAGTAACTGTCGATTCGATTATCACTGAGTTAAAAAATGCTGGTCTCCAAGTAGAAAATCAAACGGATCTTCCGCAAAAAGAATTTGGTAACCTTCGAAAAGAAGGAAAACGTATTGTCGTACCAACTCTTGGTGAAGATAAAGGTGGTCGATTATTCGAAATTACAAAGAAAGAAGGCCTAGAAAAAGTTAAAAAATATTACGATAAATTAGGAAATTCTGCTCCTATGTTATTCTTTCATACTTATTAAATAAAAGAATCCCCATTTAAATGGGGATTCTTTTATTTTCTTTTGCTTAATTTCTTTGTATAATTTTTCATTTTACTCGTTAACCCTATTAAAGCAGGTAACAATATTGGCATAACAATGATAGCTAATAGTAACAGCGCAACGCCAACTACGGATGCTACTTGTATAAGCGTTAATACACCTGAAGGGATTAATGCAGCAAATGTACCACCTAAAATAAGTGCCGCTGATAATACGACTCCCCCTATGTGACGAGATGCATTTACAATTTTCGTCGCTGGGTCCCCTTCTAACTCATTGTATCTCATCATTACAAAAATACTATAATCCACTCCTAAAGCGACAATCATTATGAAACTAAAGAATGGAACATTCCAGCTTAATGAATCTACATGTAAAACATGCATACTAATTTGTTCACTTATCCCTAATGATGCAAAGTACGCTAATAGTAACGATCCAATAATAAAGATTGTATTTAATAATGAACGCGTAATCACGATTAATACGATCGCAATTCCAATTAACATAATTGTAGCTGTACGTAAGAAATCTTGCCCAGTTACTTCTTTTAAATCAACATTTCTAGCTGTTGTTCCTCCGATTGCTGTTTTCGCATTATTTAATTCCGTCCCCTTCAAAGTGCCATCTATCGTTTTATTGATTTCTTGAATAATCGGCATCGCTTCTTTTGAATATGGATTTACGCCTAAAATGATTGTCATTTTAGCAGTCTTTCTATCATGTGACATATACGTATTCAAAGCTTTTTGGAAATCTTCTCCCTCTAAAACTTCTTTTGGAATATAAAACTTTTCAGAGCTTTTTGATTCATTTAGCTCGCCTAAATATTTCTGTGCGTCATTCAGGCCGTCACTTACTTTTCCAAGCCCTTCTGTACTTTTAGATAAGCCTGATTGTAATTGCCCCATTTTTTCTTGCAAGTCTTTCAGTCCGGTTAATAGCTGGCCTTGCCCATCATTTATTTTTGTTAATCCGGTTTGTAACTCAGATGACTTGTTCGCAATTTGTTTTGAACCTAAAGCACCTTCATTTAATCCATTTTTAAGCTCAGTTGCTCCTTTTTGTAACTTATTAACTCCATTACTCATTTCTTTTAAGCCGTTATCAACTTTCAATAACGATTGATTCGCTTCTTTAAATGAACCCATAGCTGCTTTATGCTGCGTCGCTAATTCATTTAATTCTTTTGATAGTACACTTAATTGCTTTTGAGCCTCTTTAGCAATTCCTATCGTTTGCAGTATGTTCGGATCATTTGCTAATTCCGGTTTCGTTTGAACGAAATTGGTCATTAACATTTCAATTTGTTCGTATCCTTTTTTCGCACCGTCAATCGCTTGAGAAATACTTCCGAAGTATTGATCGTAAGAACTTAAACCTTTTTCTAACTGTGCATAACCAGCATGAAGCTGTGACGTTGCATTAGATAGGACATTTATATTTTCACTTACTAAAGTTAACCCACTCTCAATTTGCTGTGCTCCTTGTGCCCCCTCGTTTATTCCATTCGATAATTGATTCAACGCTGTTCCTAAAGCAGATACACCATTTTTCGCCTCGTTCGTTCCATCAATTAACTTTTGAACATTTGCGAGGCCGTCTGAGTCATTACCACCCATTTTATTTTTAGCATCCGTTAATCCATCATTGATTTCTTTTATGCCACCATTAGCATCTCCTAATCCTGTATTTAGTTCTCCGGCTTGTTTATTTATATATAATTCTTTTATCTTATCTCCAGTTGGACGTGTCGGTGCATATACTTCTGAAACACCTTTAACTTTCGAAATTTTATCAGTTAGCTCATCTAAAGTTTGTAATGACATCCCTTCATCTAATTTTTTGTTAGATTGAATGACTAACGTACTTGGTGAAGAAAAACCAGGTGGAAAATGCTCTTCTATTACATTAATCCCCATCTTTGATTCGTACTTATTGTCTACTTCAAATAAATCATTGTAATTAAGTGTGTTAGAATATTTTAATACGAAAGGAATCGATATCACGAATACAATAATTAAAGCTACAAATGGCCTTGCTACTGAGTTTTTCGCAAAGGCTCCCCACAGGCGGCTATCTTCATGACCTTTAAAATTTTTAACTGGATAAAACATTCCTTTTCCTAATAGAACCATGAAAAATGGATTTAACGTGGTTAAAACGAGTAGTAATACTAAAACACCAATTGCTACCGCGGAAGTAGATTGATATAATTTAAAACTTGCTAAAGCAAGTGATGCAAAACCAATAAGTACCGCTATCCCGCTATACAATACGGTTTTTCCTGCCGATTTAAATGTTTCTTTCGTAGCTAAAAATGCGTTTTCTTGTTTACTTAATTCCTCTTTAAATCTCGTAAATAATAAAATGTTATAGTCTGTTCCCACTCCAAACAAAACGACTACTACGAAGACTTGCGTAAAGTTTGAAAACGGAAAATTAAATTGATCTACAAGATGAGCAATAATCCCCATTGAAACTAAGTACGATACCCCAACTGTAAGAAGAGAAACAATCGGAACAACAGGTGAACGGAATACAATGATTAATACTACAAGAATGAAAATGATTGAAATAACTTCAGTCTTTTTCACTCCCTCTTGAGAGGATTTAAGAAAATCACCCGCTATTAAGTCACTTCCTGTTAAGTACGTTTTTATCCCTTTCGTTTGCACTTTTTCATGAAGATTATTTGAAACTTTCGATATTTCACCATGTTTTTTATCTATCGATATTTGCGTTAAAATAGTCGTATTATCTTTAGAAACTAATTGTTTCTCCAAGTCTTTATTATCTAAATGTGAAACAACTTCCTTTATTCCTAATTGCTCTTTTTCATTTTGCAGAGCGTTGATTGTTTTTGTTATTTCCTCTTTTTGCTCAGTTGTTAAAGCCGTTTTACTTCCACTATTAAAAACCGCTATAATGTCATACTTTTCAGTCCCGTCTTTATCCATTTCTTTTATCATTTTGTCAGCAATACTACTTTGTTCTGTATTAGGAATCGTAATGTGCCCTTTTTCTTTCACTAATTTATCCATATTAGGCATCGTTACGATCATTGTAATAGTAATAACTATCCATAATAGAAAAGATAAACTTCTCCAACTTTTAAGCTTGCTCATTTTAATCATCTCCCGTTATGAAAATTGCTAAGGAAGGAATGAATATTCATTCCTACTCTTTTTAAAATACTTTTTCGGAATGAACGTTCATTCCTATCATTCTATTAAATTACTTGTTAGCTCTATTATACCGCGAAATCCGGAATGAATATTCATTCCTTAAGTTGTACGGATTTATCATCTCCTGCTTTTCTTTTTCATACCCTCATCGGAATGAATGTTCATTCCTGTCCTTATAACGCTATAGAATCAAATGATTCTAATAGCATTCCAACAACTTTCTTCCAGTTCTTTTACCAATTCTTCTGTATATTCTAATTGCCCTGTTTCCATTACTTTAATTAATTTTTCAATCGGTTGATATACAATGATAATTAAAGCAATTGGTGGTAGTGGACGAAGAAAACCTTTTTCAATTCCATCTTCTATTAAGTCCATAAAGAAGCTCATAAAGTCCTCGAATATTTCATTACTATGTTCATCGAGAAAATAACTATCACAGTGAGAATTTGTAAAAAGAAAAGCATCTGCATTTTGTCTCGCAAATTCAAATAAACGTTTGTACGTATGGCTAAACTGTTCACGAATATTTGCGTTGACTGGAAAGTCAGTTTTTATTAACTCTGATAGTTGTAAAACACTTTTCGTAAATAAAGAATTAACAAGTGCTTCTTTATTTTCAAAATAGCGATAAATGGTACCTGCACCTACTTTTGCTTTTTCAGCAATCATCGGAATTGTTGTACCATCATAACCTCGTTCTGCAAAAAGTTGTATTGCCGCATCAAAAATGTCTTCTTGTTTATTTTTAGCCATTTTTTCACCTCAATTTCAGGAATGAAAATTCATTCCGTTTTTAATTATAAATTAGAAGCACTAAAAGTCAAGTGTGTGACAAAATATAATTACTGTTTTTAAATGCAGTTATATCGACTTACAGACAAAAATTCACAATATAAGAGGAAGCTATCCCGAAATTTCACTTGGGATAGCCCACCTTCATACATGAAAACTAAAAGAAATCATAAATAAAGGGCTTACGCACTGGTACTAAATTCTCAAATGACCGTATTGCCTCATCACTTCCACTAATTAGTTCAAGTCCATTTAGTTCTAATGGACGTTTATATCCAAGCATTATTGTCGATAGCGCAGTTATATCCAGTTTAATTCCTTTTTCCGTTGTTTCTTCTACAATTATTATTTCATGATTTGCAAGTCTTACTGTTACATTATTCCACGGAGCAAATGAATCTGTAATATGTAAAATCACTTCTTGCTGTACATTGTTCCAGTTCAACTCATATTGTTTTAAGAACTGCTCTACATCTACAATTCTTCCCATAAAATATGGTTTTATTTCTGTCTTCACACGTGGCTCTTGCAATGTATATAACAACAGTTCGTTTTCGCTTACTGTCATTTCAAGTTCTTTAATCATAGAATCATGCTGGCAAATAAAGTTCCATAGACCATTTCGTGCTTCATTATGCAGTGGAACAAATTCATCTACTGTCATTTTATAGTTTTCTATTTTATATAACATATAACCAGCGGCCGTTTTATTTTCATCGTAGTAAATTGCTAATGTTAAATCATCATAAACAGCTTGTAACCACCATTTTTCACTGCGAACTAGCATACCAGAAAAACGTTCTGCAAATGTTTCATAAAGCTTCTCGACCTCTTCTGGGTGATTTTCTTTATTGAAACGTTTCACAGTACCATTCACTTGTTTTTTCATAACTAAATCACTCTTTGTCATATGACATACAAGAAGATCCGCACAAAGTTCCCAGCCATATTTACGGTAAAATGAAACAGCAAATGGATGTAACATCGATACTGTATATCCGTCTTTTTTCATCGTTTGAAGTGAGTATTGAAGCAATCCTTTCACATATCCGCTTCTTCTATACTCTGGATACGTCGCTACCCCTGCAACGCCACCCATTTTAAACTTTTCTTTACCTATGTAAATATGAAATGGAATAAGGTGTAGTTTTGCTGCTAACTCTTCTCCTTCCATAATACCGTATATTTCATGACTTTCTTTCATTTTTGTAATTTGTTGCTGTAAACGTTCCTCATCTACTGTATATTGAAAAGCGTATTCTGATAAGCGTAATGCTTCTCTAAATTTATCTTCTTTTAATCGTATAACGTTCATAAATTTCTCCTCCCTTCTTTATTTGAATTGTACCATAATTTAAAATATTACAGTACGGTAAATGAAATTATATGGACTTAACGACACAAATTCAATAAAAAAAGCAGATACATCCTGTATCTGCTTCTCGTTACTTTATTTAGCTAATTTTTGAAGTTCTTCGAAGAATGTAGGGTATGATACACCTACTGCTTCTGCGTCTTCAATTGTTGTTTTTCCTTCTGCTAGACAGCCGGCAATCGCAAGCATCATTCCGATGCGGTGATCACCATAACTATTAACTGTATTTCCTTTTAAAACTGATTTCCCGTAAATAATCATCCCGTCTTCAGTTGCTTCTATGCGGGCACCTAGTTTCGTTAATTCCGCTACGACTGTATCAATACGGTTCGTTTCTTTTACTTTTAATTCGTGTGCATCTTTAATAACTGTAATTCCTTCTGCTTGCGTTGCCGCTAATGCAATTACAGGAATTTCATCGATTAATCTAGGGATAATATCTCCGCCGATTTCGATTCCTTTTAATGAAGATGTTTCAATTGTAATGTTTGCAGCTGGTTCTGATGCTCCTTCGTTAATTGGCTCTACAGTGAACGTAGCACCCATTTTCTCTAAAACATCAATAATGCCTGTACGAGTTGGATTCATCCCTACATTTTCTAATACTAGTTTACTATTTGGAATAATTGCACCTGCTACTAGGAAAAATGCAGCTGATGATACGTCACCTGGCACTTGAACTTCTGTCGCTGTTAACTTTTGTCCACCTGCTAGTTTCACTGTCTTTCCTTCGCGATTGACTTTAACGCCAAATGCTTCAAGCATTCTTTCCGTATGATCACGGGAAATATGTGGTTCTGTAACAGCTGTTACACCTTCTGCACGAAGTCCTGCAAGTAATATAGCTGATTTCACTTGTGCGCTTGCTACCGGCGAAGTGTATTCAATTGCTTTTAAATCTCCACCACGTATTGTTAGCGGTGTAAACGTTCCTTCTTCGCGGCCATCAATGTTCGCACCCATTTGTTTTAATGGATTTGTTACACGTTTCATCGGTCTTTTTGCAATAGATGCATCACCTTGTACGCAAGAGAAAAATGGTGTATTTGCCAAAATTCCTGACATTAAACGTATCGTTGTACCAGAATTACCAACATCTAATACAGCTTTCGGTTCTTGTAAACCTTCTAATCCTTTACCAACTACAGTGACTTCATCACCGTTTTGCACGATGTCTACTCCCATTTCTTTAAAACAAGAAATTGTACTTAAACAATCTGCACCGGGCAAGAAACCTTTAATTGTTGTTTTTCCTTCTGCAATCGCACCGAACATAACAGCTCGGTGAGAAATCGATTTATCTCCTGGAATTGTAATGTTGCCATTTAATCCGTTATTAACAGGTTGTATTGTTCTTTCCTTCACGTTTTCACCTTCTCATTTAAATTGTTTCATAAGTTTGGTATTTTTCTTCTCCAAGCGCTAGCTTTGCTTTCATACGATCTTCTTCTCGTTGGAAGCTAATACGTAATACCCCAAGCAACCCTTCACGTGCTTCTAATATTTGCAAGTTCGTAATACTAATTTCTTCGCGCGCTAAAATACTCGTAATGTGAGCTAATGCCCCTACTTTATCTAAAACATCGACGTATAAGTCGTGATAGGCAGGAATCGCCCCTCTCTTTCTTACTGGTAAAGAGTCACGGTATTCTTTCGCGTCTGCAAAATAGTTTTGAATCTCGCCTGCATCTCCGGAAGAAACTGTATCATATAAATCTTCCATTTCAGAGATCCACTCTTTTAATAATACCATTAAATGCTCACGATTTTGCTTAACAATATCACTCCACATTTTCGGGCTACTAGATGCGATTCGCGTAATATCTTTAAAACCGCCAGCAGCTAGTTGATGAATGAGCGGATTATCTCCTGCATGTTTCTCTACTTGTTTTACTAATCCAGCGGCAATAAGATGCGGGAAATGACTTACAATCCCTGTTACATAATCATGTTCTTCTGTATTTAAAACAAGGAAATGTGACCCTGTTCCTTTTAACCAATCTTTTAACTCTTCCACTTGTTCATTTTGTACATGTTTCATCGGTGTTAAAATGTAAAATGCATTTTCAAATAAATGTGCTTTTGCACTTTCAACCCCTGTTTTATGAGAACCTGCCATCGGATGTCCACCAATGAAAGGAATTTCTTTTGAAAACAAAGCTTCCGCTTCATTCATAATTGTTCCTTTTGTGCTACCAACATCGGTTACAATAACATCTTCTCGTAAACGAAATGACGCTAATTTGTGTAATAACTTCTTCGTTTCTTCAACTGGTGAAGCAAAAACAATTAAATGTGCCTCTTCACATGCTTGCTGTAAATCTACTGCCACTTCATCTACTACATGTAGTTCTTTCGCTCGTTCTACTTGTTCTTGAAATATATCATAACCTGTTATCGTTACATCGTGCTCTTTTTTAATTGCTAATGCAAGAGAGCCTCCTATTAAACCTGTTCCAATTAATACTACATTTTTACACATTAGCCTCATCTCGAGACTTTCTTTTTTTATTTTCAAAGTGTTGTTTTAACACTGAAATCACTCCTTCATTTTGCTCCCTTGTTCCGACTGTAATACGGACACCATTTGGGAACGGACGAATAATAAACCCTGCGTGTGCACAAGCCTCATAAATCTCTCCACCATCATTTACCGGCAAGAAGATGAAATTTGTTTGTGATGGATAGAATGCAATTTCTTTTTCCTTACAAAAGCTCTCGTATTGCTGTAATCCTTCTGTATTCACACGAACTATTTCTTCAATAAACTCTTCGTCACCAAAAGCAATCGTCGCTGCTTTTTGCGCTAATGAAGATACGTTAAATGGCAAACGTACGACATTTAATTTCTCGATTAACTCTTCCTGTCCAATCGCATATCCAACGCGGAAAGAAGCTAATCCGTACGCTTTAGAAAATGTTCTAAGTACAAGCAAATTTTTATGTTTTTCTAAAAGCGGTAATGTCTCTGGGAAATCTTTTGCTGTTACGTATTCATAGTACGCTTCATCAATGACAATTAACGTATTTTCACTAACACCTTCAATGAATTGAGTCAATTTTCGGTCATTCACATATGTGCCTGTCGGGTTATTCGGATTACAAATCCATACGATTTTCGTATTATTATTTACAGCTGACGAAATTTCGTCTAAATCGTATACACCGTTATTTAATGGAACCTCTTTCACTTCACACCCTTCAATAATTGCATGATGACGATACTGCGGGAATGTTGCTCCGGCTGTTACGATGTTATCTCCTGCTTTGAGTACTGCGCGACTTATCATTTGAATGACTTCATCTAAACCACTACCGCAAAGTACTTGTTCCATTTGTACATGTAACTTATTTGCAATGGTTTGACGGAGCGTAGTAGCACCTCCGTCAGGATATAAGGCATGTTCTAACCAAGATTTTTGCAACTCATCTAAAACACGTGGTGAACAGCCGAATGGATTTTCATTCGATGCTAATTTCACAAATGCATGATCTCCGTACACTTCTTTCATTTGTTCAGGTGATTTACCTGGTTTATATGGTTGTAATGATGATAGTTGATCTTTTACTTGCATGTTAAAACCACCTTTTTATTAAAATTCTTTTGCGTATTTATTATGTTGCGTAATGTTTTGCTGAATTAAATCCATACGATCTTTTCCGAATTGTTCGACAAGCGCATGTGCAAGTTCCCATGCTACAACAGATTCAGCTACTACACCTGCTGCTGGTACTGCACAACTATCAGATCTTTCAATACTCGCTTGGAATGCTTCTTTCGTATCAATGTCAACACTTGCTAACGGTTTGTATAATGTAGGTATTGGTTTCATAACACCTCTTACGACAATTGGCATTCCTGTTGTCATACCACCTTCTAGACCGCCGGCATTATTCGTTTTTCTCGTATATCCTTGTTCTTCATCCCATAAAATTTCATCATGCACTTTACTTCCTGGCTGTCTTGCAGCTTCAAAACCAACACCAATTTCAGCACCTTTAAATGCATTAATACTCATAATCGCACCGGCAAGTTTTGCATCTAATTTACGATCGTAATGAACGTAACTACCAACACCTATTGGCATACCTTCTGCAATGACTTCAACAATACCGCCGATTGAATCCCCACTACTTTTAGCGTTATCTATCGCATCCATCATCTCTTGTTCTACTTCTTTATCCAAACATCGAACTGGTGAATTTTCAGTAATTGTTTGAATTTCTTCTATTGGTAAGTTAGAAATATGCTTCGCTTGCACACCACCAATTTCAAGAACGTGCCCTGCAATTTCTACGCCTAATTCTTTTAAAATTTGTTTCGCAACTGCACCAGCAGCTACACGAACTGTCGTTTCTCTTGCCGATGAGCGCTCTAGTACGTTTCTTATATCACGATGCCCATATTTAATTGCTCCGTTCAAATCCGCATGTCCTGGACGTGGTTTTGTAATTGTACGTTTCATTTCTTTACTTTCTTTTTCCGAAATTGGCTCTGCACCCATTACTTTCGTCCAATGTTTGAAATCATCATTTTTTACGATTAACGTTATCGGCGAGCCAAGTGTCATCCCATGGCGAACACCACTTACAATTTCAACTGTATCGGTTTCAATTTGCATACGTCTTCCGCGTCCGTGCCCTTTTTGTCTTCTTAATAATTCTTTATTAATATGTTCCGCTGTTAATGTCAAACCTGCTGGTACACCTTCTAAAATGACTGTTAACTGCGGCCCATGTGATTCTCCAGCTGTAATGTATCTCATTTCTCTTGCCCCTTTACTATTTTTTTGTACAAAAAAGTCCCTACTGAGCGCTCAGTAGGGACGATGTTTATCGCGGTACCACCCTAGTTGTAGACTACGTTTCTGTCTACCTCTCTTCTTCTTTAACGATCATTTGACCGTCTTTCCCTCCATAAATGGCGAGAAAGATGCTCCAAGGCTGTAATTCATGCTTACCTTTGTACTGATTCACACCGACCATCAGCTCTCTTTAACAGGGAGATAAGCACTACTGTTTCCTCTTCAGCGCATATATAATATGGAATTAAGATAATTTATTTTTGAATCCTTTTAACTCATCCATGAATCTATGGAATTCTGGAATATCCATTTGTTGTGCAGAATCTGATAATGCAACTGCTGGATCTGGATGTACTTCAGCCATTACTGCATCTGCACCAATTGCAAGTGCTGCTTTCGCCGTTGGTAATAATAAATCTCTACGTCCAGTTGAATGCGTAACGTCAACGATAACTGGTAAATGTGTTTCTTTCTTTAAAATCGGTACTGCTGAAATATCTAATGTGTTACGCGTTGCTCTTTCGTATGTGCGGATACCGCGCTCACATAGAATAATTTGGTCGTTACCTTGTGCAATGATGTATTCCGCTGCGTTAATGAATTCATCAATTGTTGCTGCTAAACCACGTTTTAATAATACTGGCTTGTTAACTTTACCTACAGCTCGTAGTAAATCGAAGTTTTGCATATTACGTGCACCAACTTGAATTACATCAACGTAGTCTAATGCCATTTCAACATCGTTCGGATTTAAAATTTCACTAATGATCGCTAAGTCGAACTCATCTGCTACTTGGCGTAAAATTTGTAATCCTTCTACTCCTAAACCTTGGAAATCGTATGGAGATGTTCTCGGTTTGAAAGCACCACCGCGCATTAATTTTAATCCTTGGTCTTTCATCGCTTGCCCTACTTGGCGAACTTGCTCTAAGCTTTCTACCGCACAAGGTCCCATGATGAACGTTTGTGTTCCGTTACCAATCAATTCACCTTTTACATCAACGATTGTGTTTTCTTGTTTCTTTTTACGTGATACTAGTAATGCTTTACGGTTATCATCTTCTTGTAATTCTAAGCTAGCTTTGAAGATTGTTTTGAAAATATGTTGAACTGTTGACGTTTCGAATGGTCCTTCGTTATTCTCTGCGATCATATCAAGTACTTCACGCTCACGTACTGGATCAAAACGTTTCGTACCTTGTACTTGCTTTTGTTCCCCAATCTTTTGAACGATTTCACCACGTTTGTTTAAAAGGTGTAATAGTTGTAAGTTAATTTCATCTACCTGTTTACGTAATTGATCTAATTCATGATTTGCCATTTGGAAATCCTCCTCTAATGTTTTAAAAGTATAGTAAGAGAATGAAAAATTCTCTATTTTCTGAACTGGTCAATTATACAAATTTAAAGTGGAATCGATACCTCTTCTTATTTTAAACTAATAATTAGTACAAAGACACTATCTACTAGCTAAAAACCCACTTTTTTTGTACAAAAAATCCCTACTGATCCAATCAGTAGGGACGATATTTATCGCGGTACCACCCTAGTTGTAGACTTCTTTCGTCTACCTCTCTTCATTGTTAACGATCATCTGACCGTCTTTCCCTTCATAAAGACAAATAGTATCTTTACTACGAAAAAGATGCTCTAGGACTGTAATTCGCTCTTGTTTTTGTACTGGTTCGCACCGACCACCAGCTCTCTGTTACAGGGAAACAACAACTACTGCTTTTCCTTTCAACGCATGAATATTTAATTTTCAAGTTGGACCACTAAAATACAAAAAGTCCCTACTGAATAAATCAGTAGGGACGATATTTATCGCGGTACCACCCTAGTTGTAGACTAACTTTCCGTCTACCTCTCTTCACTGTTAACGATCAATTGACCGCTTTTTCTTCATAAAGACGAAACTATCTTTACTACGAAAAAGATGCTCCAAGACTGTAATTCATGATTATCCCTGTACTGGTTCACACCAACCACCAGCTCTCTGTTACAGTAAGACTAACCACTACTGTGATCTCTTCATTGCACTTTGTTTATTCAAATGTTTTTGAAATTGAATAAGTATGATTCGTATTATAGAACGCTTTTCAAAACACTGTCAACAACTTTTTATATATTTTTTAAAAATCCACTTTCGTCCTACATTTCTTCTTGTAAATTTCCCATAACAATTCCGATGCGAATTATCTCATTATCTATTGCATTTAATACATATTTTCCTATCCCATACCGGACTAATACTTCTTTTATTTGAATAATTTCAGTTTCAAGTATATCGGCCTCTTGAAGCGTTTGCAGTAAGGTGAAAAATATATTTGCATACAATTCTTTATACATTTTTATACTCTCTGTTTTTTGAAGTATTTCATTAAGTAACTGTTTTAACTCCGTTTGATTTCCTTTTCCACCCACGTCCAAAAATGTTTTACAAATGATAGATAATCCTCTTTCTACTATTTCATCCATAAATAAAATAATACGTAAAAGCATTACATATTCTCTAGCTGTGATTTCACCCATTTTCGGTCGCTCTCGCAAAAATATACTGAGCCAAGCTACCCAAAATTTTTGTTGTTCTTTTGCACTTAACGTTTTGACGTAATAGCATAAAAACTGCATAAATTTAATTTTATTTTCTTCATTTTCTTGTATAAGCAATGGGTATAACCAATCTGTTTTTTGCTCCCAATACAGTACACATTTAATAAATACAAAACTAAGCCATTTCAAGAAAGCTTCCCTCGTATGCGGATGCAATACTTCCAAATGTTCTACCGCATACTTAATAAATCGCTTCATCTCTGTAAATAAAGGTAAATTGATTTGCGTGTAACATAAGCCTGCCCATGCGTATTTCGTAATCTCATTTTCCTTCTTTAAATCTAAGTACGGTAACAAATATTTTCGGCACCATTGTTTCTCAATATGATAAAGAAATGTTATATCTGCTACTAAACGAGCTAACATGTAATTTGTCCGCTCTGAACTAACTCTTACTTGTTCTTCAAATAAAAATAAATATTCATACACGTTACGATCGTATAAATGATCATATGATAACAGTTTTAATAATACAGCTGTCATTTTCCCAACAGGATGCTGGATTGATTCATTGTAAAAATCTTGTTTTCCAAGCTTAAAATCTGTATCACTTTTCATTACTTGAGGGAATACCGAAAAAGCAAATCGTTTCACATTACGTATACTATTTTCCTCTAACTCTTCTAATCGGTTACTAATTTCATATAGAAAGCTACTAATTAACCACTGAAAAGCAGTATTTCTAACAAATTTCTGCAATAGCGGAATAACTTTTTGGATTTGTTCATTTGTCAGTCCTCGGTTATTTCGCCACTCTCTAATACAAACAAACCATACTTCATTACTTATTTCATGCATGCTAACTAATTGATAAGCAAATGAAATACTCCATTCTGTATTCAATTTACATGCTTTTGATAACATCTCTAAAAAATGACGTTGTTCAAAAACACCGTCTTGAGAAAACTGCCGAACTTGTTTCATAATTTCATCGTCTTTCAGTTGTAATAATCCATCAGCAGTTACATTACAAGTAATACTTTGTTCTGCGGTCTCTTTCTTTTGTACACTGTATCGATCCGAATGAAAGTGAGGATGTTTTTGCTTCATTACCTCATAACCTTTTGCTGTAGATGGACTATTTGAATCGCAAGTGAATAATAAATCTAATACTAAACAAACATCAAATGCTCTCTCCTCTGCAAGGTCTTTCAGTACAATTTGAATGACCTCTTCCTTTGTTTTTTCTAAAGAAGATGCGAAATGATTTTTTATAAGTTGAAAAACTTCGTGTTTATACGTGACATCTAAAAGAAGTCCTTCCTGTAACAACCATTTCATTTTGTCATCAGCGCTAACAAATAAATTTTTATTCATCGCATCAATTGCAATTCGGGTCTGGAGCACACTGTTTGCTTCTATCATTTCTGTAATATAATAATTTGCTTTTTTCTCATTGTTTTCACATAAATAGGCTAAACACTCTTTTACAATTTGAATTAAAAACGCAAGATCATTTTGCTGAAACTCTTTTTCAACATTTTCCTTATCCTTTTTTTTCAATGCCGTTTGTCGTAGTGATAAGATTCGCATCTTCTCTATTCCCATCATCATAATTGGTACGGCGTAATAGGAAATATGCGGTTTCATCTCCTCATTCCACATTTGCTCCACATAAGAAAATGTAGACACTGGTAAACGACTCGATTCCTCAAGTTCTATTGATTCTTGCGTATCATTTCCCCATTTCCTTTCCCGCTTCAATTTAAGTTTTCCGTCCAAAATAAACGTTAGTAACAATAAAGCAATTTCTTTATGCTCAGGGAAAGAACATTTTTGCAGTAAGTAAGAAATTTTTTCAATTGATTTACTATCTTTTTCAGCTGTTTCTAATAAAAGGAGTGTCCATCTTGCAAACAATAACGGATTCATTTTCATTTTCGTTTCGTTTAAGTAGCTACAAATTGTCCTCCATAATAAAGGAGATATTTTAGAATGGTTTTTAAAAATTAATTGAAATAATTCTTTTTGATGACTAAAAAGAAATTGTTCCACTAGCCATTCTGCAAGTAATTCATCTACCTCATTATAGTTTGATGTAACTAAGAATAAATTTTGTAACTTCCCTTCTACTTCAAGCCATTCCACCCATTCATAATCGTGAGCAAATTCAACAAAGTAGCGGACTGTTTCAATTTTTTTAATTGACTGTTTTATGTATGATAATTGTTCCTGCTCTACTGACGGTGGAACTGTTACAATGTCACGAATTCGCATTCGTTTTGTAATATAGTTATCCCCCATTAATTCCGCCCATCGCTTCACTGCTTTAACAAGAGATTGATGATTGTTACCTTTATTCGGATATACAATCGGTCGTATTCCTAAATGCTCCCAGTGGTATGTGTTTTCCCCTTGTGCGACAAATGCATAACGCCTTGTACTTGGTGGTAAACCAGTCGCTAAATATTTCATTACTGGATCATTATGGCTATACCCAACGAATAAAACGGTATAATTCGAGAATAAATCAACTAAAAATCTTCTTGCCCATCCTTCCGTTAAGTAAGCCCTTCCAAAATCACCATCTGTTAAAATTAACGCTTCTTTCTCTTGTTCAATATTTCCATGTATGTAAGCGAGTCCCTTAAACGCCCTACCTGTAGGTAACGCAGGTGCGTAATATACGTTTAATTCTCTATTCATTTCTTTCATCGCAGTTGTAAAATGTCGATCAAAGTTTGTCGTTACAATGCGGACTTCTGTATCTAAAGGAAACAACCTCGGAATTGCATAATGAAGCGGATTTGGTTTTGACTTTTCTATATGAACTAGGTCTCTTGCAACTTGATGTACATCTTTTGTTTTTGCAATTTTACCAAGATAATAATCATGAGGTTCTGTTATTTCACGTGTTTCTACATATAACGTTTTCGCAATTTCATCAACTAGATCATCAAAATTCGGTAAGTTTGACTTCCCTTTCATAGAAACTCCCGCTCCAACAAATAGTACTAACTTCCCTTGTTCAAGATGATCAATTAACTCATCTGGAATTTCTACTTCTGAAGTAATCCACACTTAGGATTCCCCCTTACCTAAAAATGTCATATACTCTCATTTTACTATAACATTTTTTCTTTGTTTTTTTAATATTTAGACATAAATTGGACGTGAAAAAGTTTTATATAAATATATTCGTTACAATGTATGAACTCCTAATTTTATTGTAAAACTATGTATAAATCGGAGGTGTAAATATTGAATGGTTTTACTGTAGTACTCATCAAGTTTATATCGTGCATTATCGCATTTAGTATTGGACTCGCTTTATTTTTCCCTGCAACTTTCGTCCAAATTATTTCATTCAGTCTTTTTGTTACAATCGTATCTTATATGTTCGTTGATAAAATCATCTTAAACCGAATCGGCAATACTGGTGCCATTATGTCGGATTTCTTACTAACATATTTAAGCGTATGGATTTTCGGTAATATTTTATTAGACAATTACATGCAAATTGCATGGGGTAGTTTCCTTTCCGCTATTGTCTTTACATTATCTGAAGTAATCGTTCATCGCTTCTCTAACTCACACACAAGGCACAACAATGATAACATTCATATTAATCGCCGCTTTGCATATGGTACGGAATTTGCTGAAGAGCAGAATATATTGGATAAAGATAAGAATAAGAAGAAATGACATTTTGATGCAGGAGCGCCCTTTTTAATTATGTGGTGCTCCTTTTTTATGTATTCATTATGGTACATGAAATTATAAGAACGATTATTTCAAAATATTGACTTACCGTCAATATTCGTACTTCTTATAATAAAAAACTGCCTCTTATTTAGAGGCAGTCACTTTCAAATCTTTTAACGGAATAACATCAGCAAACGCTCCAAACACTACATTATGATGCTTTACAATGTCTTCAGCACGTAATACTTCTGTATTAAACGTACTATGTGCATCACTCACTAACGTTACTTTATACCCTTCACTAAATGCTCTGCGAGTTGTCGTATCCACACAGTACTGCGTCTGCATTCCTGAAATGATAACATGATTGATTCCCTTGTCTTGCAATACTTCGTTTAGGTTCGTCTTGTGGAATGAATCTGGAGTCGTTTTTTCAACAACACAATCTCCTTCTAGTGGAGCGATTGCCGCATGGATCTTCCATCCCTCTGTACCTTTTTCTAACGGATGGTCTTTTGGTCCGTTATGTTGCACATAAATTATCGGAATATCATTTGAACGACATTCCCCAATAAGCTCTTGTAATATTTCTAAAAATTTTTCCCCATTATGTACTGGCATTCCTGCTGTATACATACCTGCTTGCACATCAATTACTAATAACGCTTTTTTCATATCGCGCAGCTCCCTTTGTTTATATTCCATCATCCAACAATCTTCTAATACCCCTTCATGCAGTTCATGTTCTTTTAAAATCTTTACCTTTTTAAATCCGCATTTTTCATAACACTTTATTGCACGTTCATTATTTACTTTCGGGTCCATTGCAATTGCTTCTGCTCCCGCGTTCTCCATAATATATGTAATTGCTGCCTGAACGAGTTTAGTTCCAATTCCTTTTCCCCAATAGGCCGGTTCTCCGATAAATTGATCCAGTCCCCATACATTTTGTGATGCTTCATAGCCATATAAAGTTTTCCACTCCGAATCAACTGGATACATTTGAATATAACCGATCGGCATACCATAAAACTCTATTAAGCATCTTTTTTCATGACTATTTGGATTATGTATAAAATGATCCAGTACCATTTCTACTGATTGCGGATTATCTCGCCCTTCATAATACTGCAGTACTTCTGGGTCTGTTAACCATTTTGAAATGTTCTGTGCATCCTCTTCTTTTACGTACCGAACCGATATATGATCTTTTTGAAATAGCATATAGTACCTCTTTTTAATTATTTATATTTTTTCTTGTAGTGAAATCTTTAATTGCACCTATTAGTGCGTATGGTAACAATGTAACCGCAAAAAAAGCTGTAAACATATTAAAATGAGGGATTTTATATGGCGTGAACCATTCTGTGAAAAATTGAGAATTTAATACTCTATTAAAAATTTCTCCGCCAGGTCTAAAGTTTGGTGCCCATGCAGTTACTTCACAAATAATAAACAACAATTGTACAATTATAAATGCCCCAAGATAGCGAAACCATGTTCGTTTCCATTTAGCCCCCACCTTTTTTATTTGCATCCTATTAATTATACACTTTCTATGTTTCATTTGTTAAAATTTTCTATATAATCATTCGCGTTGGGGGAATATATTATGTCTAATCCTATACTTAAATCAACTTTAATCATCCTTAGAGGAAACTCCGCAAGCGGTAAAACAACAATCGCAAAGCAACTACAAGAATATTTCGGACAAGGTACACTTTTAGTATCACAGGATGTTGTACGTAGAGATATGCTTAGAGTACACGACACAATGGGTAATTTATCACATGATTTACTATTTGAAATTACAAAGTACGGAAAAGGAAAATGTGAGTTTATTATTTTAGAAGGTATTTTAAACAGTCGTAGATACGGTGATATGCTGAAAGAATTAATACATTTTTTTGAAGGAAACACGTATACATATTACTTTGATTTATCGTTAAAAGAAACGATTCGACGACATACTACAAGGGAAAAGCGAAATGAATTTGGTGAGGATTCCCTACAAAAATGGTATAATCCGCATGATACAATTGAAGTTGCTAGAGAAACTATTTTTACAGATAACTTCACGCAAAAAGATATATTTGATGCGATTCTTAATGATATTATGGTACGAAAATAGGACCGACAGAATATGTCAGTCTTTTTTTCTTTATGTACGAAAAATCAATGTACGCAATAATTGTATCTAAAAACTAATATTCCTTTTCGCATGTTCAAGGCTCCTAGATATATTATCTAAACTCTATTAAATAAAGGCTTTGTTAAATGAAAAAATACAATCACTTGTCCATTTCATTTTTCTCTCTCTTGCATTTAATATTAGTATACGAATTATTCAGAGGTGATAACACAATGGATGAGTTTCTATCTTCTGCTGCATTTAATCCGGATTTAATTGGACCTACACTCCCACCTATACAACCCTTCCAACTCCCTACTGGTCCTACTGGTCC
>NZ_QNUD01000031.1:0-17615 GCF_008042405.1 Bacillus sp. SH7-1 | reverse complement strand
AGAGTAGGACGTCGCCAAGCTATTTATATCATCGCGGGGTGGAGCAGCACGGTAGCTCGTCGGGCTCATAACCCGAAGGTCGCAGGTTCAAATCCTGTCCCCGCAACCAAATGGTCCCGTGGTGTAGTGGTTAACATGCCTGCCTGTCACGCAGGAGATCGCCGGTTCGACCCCGGTCGGGACCGCCATTTTATATAAAGAAAAGAACGAAACATGTTGTTTCGTATTTTTTTATTTGTTTTAACAAAAAACTAATAAAGACAGTCAAACTATCCTTAGGAAAACTCCTAAGGACTTTTTTATATATTCAAAACCTGTATAATAAAGAGCAGAGAACATTGTGAGTAAAGTAGGTGAAGTCTGTGAGTAAATATGAAATAACAACAAAATCTTCTGAGGAAACACAAAGATTATCAGAAAAACTAGGTGAACTTGTCGGGGCACAAGATGTAATTATTTTAGAAGGGGATCTGGGGGCTGGTAAGACGACTTTTACAAAAGGACTAGCAAAAGGTCTTGGAGTGAAAAGAGTTGTAAATAGTCCTACCTTTAATATCATTAAAGAATATAAGGGGAGATTACCGCTATATCATATGGACGTGTATCGCTTAGCAGAAAGTGAAGAAGACTTAGGTTTTGATGAGTATTTTTACGGTGGAGGAATTACGGTAGTAGAATGGGCTCATTTAATAGAAGCATATTTACCAAATGAAAAGTTACAAATTAGTTTATTCCATGCTGGAGATGACACAAGAAAAATTGTGCTCGAGCCAATTGGAGACCGATATATTAGATTATGTGAGGAGCTATTACAAGATGAAAGTACTAGCAATTGATACTTCAAATTACGTAATGGGCGTATCCCTTATTGAGGAAGGAAATGTAATTGGGGAAATCATTACGAATTTAACAAAAAACCATTCTGTACGTCTTATGCCAGCTGTAGAACAACTGTTAAAAGAGTGCGGTGTAAAGCCGAAAGAATTAACTAAAATTGTTGTAGCAGCTGGACCAGGATCGTATACAGGTGTTCGCATAGGCGTGACAGCTGCAAAAACATTAGCTTGGTCACTTCAAATACCAATTGTAGGTGTATCAAGTTTAGAAGTAGTAGCTGCAAATGGTGCTAATTTTAATGGACTAATCTGTCCTTTATTCGACGGAAGACGTGGACAAATTTATACTGGCTTATATACATATGAAGGAGAGAATTTAACTTCTATAGAAGAAGACCGAATCATCCTTATTGTAGACTGGTTGCAAATGTTAAAAGATAAAGGAAAGCCTGTTTTATTTATTGGTAACGATGTTAAATTGCACAAAGAAACAATTATTGAACATCTAGGCAATCAAGCTGTATTTGCTCCTTTCACTAAAAATAACCCAAGGCCAAGTGAATTAGCATTCTTAGGATTACAAAAAGAAGAACAAGATGTACATTCATTTGTTCCTAGTTATCTTCGTTTAGCTGAAGCTGAAACAAAGTGGTTAGAAAGTCAAAACAAGTAGGAGCTTGCAGAAGATGGATATGATATTTAGAAAGATGGAACTCGATGATATTGCTCAAATTGTAGCTATTGAAGAAGCATCTTTTTCAACTCCTTGGACTGCAGATGCCTTTCACCGTGAGTTAATGATGAATGAACATGCACATTATGTTGTGCTAGAAAAAGATGGGCGTGTAATTGGGTATTGTGGATTGTGGATAATTATTGATGAATCACATATAACAAATATAGCTATTTTACCAGAATACAGAGGTCAGAAGCTAGGAGATGCTTTATTGAAAGAAGTTATTTCCGAAGCGAAAGCTCTAGGAGTAAAAACGATGACACTTGAAGTACGTGTATCAAATGAAGTAGCAAAACAGTTATACAGAAAATACGGATTTCAAAATGGTGGAATTCGTAAACGATACTATGCAGACAATCAGGAAGATGGTCTCGTAATGTGGGTGAATATATAATGGAAAAAAATACGATTATACTTGGTATTGAAACAAGTTGTGATGAAACAGCAGTAGCAGTTGTTAAAAATGGAACGGAAATTATTGCGAATGTTGTTGCATCACAAATTGAAAGTCATAAACGTTTTGGCGGAGTTGTACCAGAGATTGCATCCCGTCATCATGTAGAAGAAATTACAGTTGTGTTAGAAGAAGCATTAAAAGAAGCAAATATCACATTTGATGATATTGATGCAATTGCTGTAACAGAAGGGCCTGGTTTGGTAGGAGCGCTTTTAATAGGGGTAAATGCAGCGAAAGCAGTAGCTTTTGCACATGATATTCCTCTAGTTGGTGTTCATCATATCGCTGGTCACATTTACGCAAACCGTTTAGTAAAAGAAGTTCAGTTCCCACTACTATCACTTGTTGTATCTGGTGGACATACAGAGCTTGTTTATATGAAAGAGCATGGTTCATTTGAAGTAATTGGTGAAACAAGAGATGATGCAGCTGGAGAGGCATATGATAAAGTAGCTCGTACGTTATCCATGCCATATCCAGGGGGGCCTCATATTGATCGCCTTGCACACGAAGGAGAACCAACAATCGATTTGCCTCGTGCATGGCTAGAACCGGATTCGTATGATTTCAGCTTTAGTGGATTGAAATCAGCAGTTATCAACACTGTGCATAACGCAAAACAACGCGGGATAGAAATTGCACCGGAAGATTTAGCAGCAAGTTTCCAAGAGAGTGTAATTGACGTACTAGTAACGAAAGCATCTCGTGCAGCGGATGCTTATAACGTAAAGCAAGTGCTTCTTGCTGGTGGAGTAGCTGCGAATAAAGGACTGCGTGCACGTTTAGAAGCAGAATTTGCACAAAAAGAAAATGTAGAGCTAATTATTCCTCCCCTATCTTTATGTACAGATAATGCAGCAATGATTGCAGCGGCAGGTACAATTGCATATGAACAAGGAAAACGTGCTACATTAGCTTTAAATGCAAATCCAGGATTAGATATTGAAGCATAGTTATGCACAAAATTAACCACAGCTTGTGGATAAAACCCATATTATCTGTTGATAATATGGGTTTTATTGTGTATATAAAATGTTGATAACTTTTTAGTCCTCTGTGGATAATGTGGAAAAGTTATTTTAATGTTTATTTTATAAAGGTGGATATGTGTATAAAGTTGTGGATAAAACCAATGATGTCTGACCTTTGCATATATCCTTTTTCGGGAAATAAAAATTAAGAAGGTATTTCTAAAAAACATTTTGAAATATGCTCTTATTATAGGGGGTGCTGATATTGTCAAACTTTGTCGGTAAATCGGTATTTCGTATCGAATCGTTGATATATAGGGCTACAATAGATATATTTGAAAAATCTTTGTTATATTCTAAGTTACGATTGATATATTCAAAAAATTATTTATGTACTAAAAGAAAAAAGATGTCGCATAGTCAAAAATCCTGACTTATGAGACATCTTCCTTATTTAAATATACTTATACATGCAGCTCTTCCCATTCTGCCATGCAAGTTTCAAGTTGTTCTTGTAGCGTTTGCTTTTTCGTTGTAATTTCACTAGCTTTTTCATAATCTGCATATATTTCTGGTAGGCAAAGTTGATCTTCTAACGTAGCAATTTCTTCTTCTAATTCCACTATATTTTGTTCTAGCTCTTCAATTTTTCTAGTGCGTTGACGCTCTAGTTTTTTACGCTCTTTTTCTTCTAAATAATTTAATTTCTCTTGTGCAACCACCTTTTGAACAGGAACGTCATTTTCTTGCTGTTCAAGTTCTGCACGTTCAATCATTTCATTTTTCTTTTCAACGTAGTAATCGTAATCCCCTAAATATTCCTGTGCACCTTCTGTTGATAACTCAACCACAGTCGTTGTTACACGATTAATAAAATAGCGGTCATGTGAGACAAATAGAAGAGTACCAGGATAATCAATTAAAGCATTCTCTAAGATTTCTTTACTATTTAAATCAAGATGGTTTGTAGGCTCATCGAGAATTAATAAATTCGATTTTTGCATCATAAGTTTTGCAAGAGCTAACCGAGCCTTTTGTCCACCACTAAGAGAAGAGACAGGCTTTAGTACATCATCTCCTGTGAATAAGAAGTTACCTAATATCGTGCGAATTTCTTTTTCAGGTTGCAGTGGATATTCATCCCATAGCTCATTTAAAACGCGCTTAGAAGATGTTAAATTAGCTTGTTCCTGATCATAATAGCCAACAGATACATTGGATCCGAAAGAAACATCACCATGTAATAATGGTAACTTATTCACAATAGATTTTAACAGTGTGGATTTCCCAATTCCGTTTGGACCAACTAAAGCAACGCTATCTCCGCGAGTTAAGCGCATTGTTACATGTTCAATAATTGGATCCTTATCATAGCCGATGGTTGCATCCTTTACTTGTAAAACATCATTTCCACTTTGTTTTTCGATATCGAAGTGGAAGGAAGCTGACTTAGAGTCACCTAATGGTCTTGTTAATAATTCCATTCGGTCTAATTGTTTCCGGCGGCTTTGCGCACGTTTTGTCGTAGATGCACGAGCTATATTTTTTTGAACGAAGTCCTCTAGCTTAGCGATTTCATCCTGTTGTTTTTCATAACGTTTCATTTCTTGCTCGTATAGTGCTGATTTTAAGTCTAAATATTTACTGTAGTTACCAACAAATCGTCTACTTTCTTTATTCGAAATTTCATATACTTGTGTAACAAGTTTATCTAAGAAATAACGGTCATGGGAAACGATTAGTATTGCGCCAGGATAACCTTGTAAATATTGTTCAAGCCAAGTTAATGTTTCGATGTCTAAATGGTTTGTAGGCTCGTCCAAAATAAGTAGGTCTGGTTTCGTTAATAATAATTTACCGAGAGCTAATCGTGTTTTTTGTCCACCGCTTAATGTAGAAATCGTCGTCTGGTGCGTTTCAACTGGGAAGCCAAGACCACTTAAAATCGAACGGATATCTGCTTCGTACTGATAGCCACCTTGATCTTTATAATCTAATTGTAATTGGTCATAATCAGCTAATAATCTTTCATATGTAGCCTCGTTTGAAAAGTTTTCTTCTTTTCCCATCTCTTGCTCTAGCCTTCGAAGTTTTGTCTCCATTTGCTGCAAGTGTGTAAAGACGGTTAACATTTCATCCCAAATTGTTAAAGACGTTTCTAACCCGGTATTTTGGGCTAAATATCCGATTGAGACATCTTTCGGTTTTATAATTTCGCCACCATCATGAGATAGCTCACCAGCTATTATTTTTAATAATGTAGATTTTCCGGCTCCATTTCGTCCGACTAATGCGATACGATCTTTCGTTTGAACTTCCAATTTTATGTTTGCAAGAATCGTTTCTGCACCGTATAATTTCGAAAGCGCGTTTACTTGTAATAAAATCAATGTTTTCACCTCAAATAATTTCTTAACTTTGCCATGTTTATATTTCTCAATCATACTAAAAATAGTGTATAGTTTAAAATACAGAGAGAATACTTCTTCTTTCTATTATACAAGGAATTTAATAAGTGCTAAACTTCTGTATTTGATTAAAGCATATGAATAAAGATAGGAAGAGAGGAGAGGTTATATGGAGCAGCAGAAAATTCCACAAGCCACTGCTAAGAGATTGCCTCTATACTATCGATTTATCCAAAACTTATCTCTGTCTGGTAAGCAACGTGTTTCATCTGCCGAATTAAGTGAAGCGGTAAAGGTTGATTCCGCAACAATTCGAAGAGATTTCTCATACTTTGGAGCGTTAGGGAAAAAAGGATATGGATATAACGTAAATTATTTATTATCATTTTTCCGTGAAACACTCGACCAAGATGATATAACACGTGTAGCGCTTATTGGAGTAGGTAATTTAGGGACCGCTTTCTTACATTATAATTTCACGAAAAACAATAATACAAAAATTGAAATGGCGTTTGATGTTAGTGAAGAGAAAGTTGGAACAGAAATCGGAGGCATTCCTGTATATCACTTAGATGAATTAGAAGAACGTTTATCAACTGATATACAAGTGGCAATATTAACAGTACCCGCTACAGTAGCGCAATCTGTAGCCGATAGATTGGCAGAAACAAACGTGCATGGTATTTTGAATTTCACACCAGCACGCTTAAATGTGTCAGACAATATAAGAATTCATCATATTGATTTAGCAGTGGAGTTACAAACACTTGTTTACTTTTTAAAAAATTATCCACAATAAAACGCAGAGGAAGCGACCTCTGCGTTTTATTATTGTTTTTTCTTTGTGAATTTAACTAAGATAAGGCGAAGTGCCAAATTAAAATCAATCGTTGCCATAACTGCAAATAGTATTGTCCACATATTCCAAATTGTATCTGTTACGTTCGTAATGGCGAAGCGTGTAAAGATACATCCTAGAAGGAAGTACAATGCAGCCATGAACAATGGTGAGTTTCTCATACTAAAAATCCTCCGATAAAGCCTTGCATTTCTTCAGCTTCTTTAATCATTTCTTGAATTTGTTCGTTACTCACTAAAACTTGAGCAATTGCAACTAATGTATTCATTGCAACATGAGCTGCAATCGGAACGATAATACGCTTCGTTTTTACATATAAGAAGGCGAATACGAGCCCCATAGCAGTGTATACCAATAAGTGAGTAAAATCAAAATGAATCGCCGCAAATACAAGGGAACTAATGATAGCGGCAATAAAGAAGTTAAACTTCTTATAAAGTGTACCAAATAAAATTTTTCTAAATACGATTTCTTCCAAAATAGGTCCTATTATAGAGATGACGATAAGGAACCAAGGTGTCGTTCTTGCGATATCCATGAGTCTTGCTGTATTTTCAGATCCAGGTTTAATACCTAATACATACATTTCAATCATACCAGCAATACTTTGCGAGAAAAATGCTAAGAAGAACCCGATAAAAATCCAACCGATCGTAGCTGGAACAGTAGAACGCTTTGTATCTAAATGTCTGTCGCGAATATCTGTTCTAAGTAACCAAAGTACGATACATAATGCAATAAAGAAGCTAATGATTGCCCAGTGACCAGTTATGAGTTGAAATTTCTCTTCCCTAGTGAATCCCCTGTTATCATAAAGTCCAGTTTTCAGGAGAAGTGGTAATCCAGCAATTGATGATAACTGCATTAAAATGTATGTAACGATAACCCACCAATATTGTTTTTTCAAATGGTTTAACCATCCTTTCTAACTCTAGTGTATGAGATAAGGTAGGATAACATGTAAAGATGCTACCTACGATATAAACTTTACTTACATTATGTTTTTTTTGTAAATCCTTGTTTGAAATTATAATAGAAGACAGGAGAAAGTTGTGTGTGTAGCGAAAACAACTTAGGGTGTCCTTTCATATTGTAACATACGAGTAGTGGAAACAACGATTCATATAGTAAAGGTAGAAGAAGAGGAACTCTATATAGAAAAGTTTATAGCTTAATTTGCGAAAAAATTATGATTTTTTTACTTGCAAAAGAAATTGAGATTATTTATTATTATAAGTGTGTTAGCACTCGGGTGACCTGAGTGCTAATAAATAAAATTTACATAACAAAATGAGGAGGTTATTGTTCATGCTAAAGCCATTAGGTGATCGCGTTGTAATTGAGCTTGTTCAAGCGGAAGAAAAAACAGCAAGTGGTATTGTATTACCAGACACAGCAAAAGAAAAACCACAAGAGGGTAAAGTTATTGCAGTAGGTACTGGTCGAGTGCTTGAAAATGGTGAGCGTGTTGCTTTAGAGGTAGCAGCAGGTGATCTTATCATCTTCTCAAAATATGCAGGTACTGAAGTGAAATATGAAGGTACAGACTACTTGATTTTACGTGAAAGTGACATTTTAGCAGTTATCGGTTAATTATATAAATCTTAAAAAATCCAAGGGGGTCAATTATTATGGCAAAAGATATTAAATTTAGTGAAGAAGCACGTCGTTCGATGCTTCGCGGTGTCGACACTCTTGCAAATGCAGTAAAAGTAACGCTTGGACCAAAAGGTCGTAACGTTGTTCTTGAGAAAAAATTCGGTTCACCACTTATTACAAATGACGGTGTAACAATCGCAAAAGAAATTGAATTAGAAGATGCATTCGAAAACATGGGTGCGAAATTAGTAGCAGAAGTTGCTAGCAAAACAAATGATGTAGCTGGTGACGGAACAACAACTGCAACTGTATTAGCACAAGCTATGATTCGTGAAGGTCTTAAAAACGTAACAGCTGGTGCGAACCCAATGGGTCTTCGTAAAGGTATCGAAAAAGCTGTAGTTGCTGCAGTAGAAGAATTAAAAACGATTTCTAAACCAATCGAAGGTAAATCTTCTATCGCACAAGTAGCTGCTATTTCTGCTGCTGACGAAGAAGTAGGTCAATTAATCGCTGAAGCAATGGAGCGCGTTGGTAACGACGGCGTTATTACTTTAGAAGAATCTAAAGGTTTCACAACAGAATTAGACGTAGTAGAAGGTATGCAATTTGATCGTGGATATGCATCTCCTTACATGATTACTGATTCTGACAAAATGGAAGCAGTTCTTGATAACCCATACATCTTAATCACTGACAAAAAGATTTCTAACATTCAAGAAATCTTACCAGTATTAGAGCAAGTGGTACAACAAGGTAAACCACTTCTTATCATTGCTGAAGATGTAGAAGGCGAAGCATTAGCTACATTAGTAGTGAACAAGCTTCGTGGTACATTCAATGTAGTAGCTGTTAAAGCTCCTGGATTTGGTGACCGTCGTAAAGCAATGCTAGAAGATATCGCAATCTTAACTGGTGGCGAAGTAATCACTGAAGAATTAGGCCGTGACTTAAAATCTGCTACAGTCGAATCTTTAGGACGCGCTGGTAAAGTTGTTGTAACGAAAGAAAACACAACTGTAGTTGAAGGTATCGGAAATACACAACAAATCGAAGCTCGCATCGGTCAAATCCGTGCGCAATTAGAAGAAACAACTTCTGAATTCGATCGTGAAAAATTACAAGAGCGTCTTGCAAAACTTGCAGGTGGCGTAGCAGTAATTAAAGTAGGTGCAGCTACTGAAACTGAGTTGAAAGAGCGCAAACTTCGTATTGAAGATGCACTTAACTCAACTCGTGCAGCAGTAGAAGAAGGTATCGTTGCAGGTGGTGGTACTTCACTTATGAACGTATACACAAAAGTAGCTTCTATCGTAGCTGAAGGTGACGAAGCAACAGGTATCAACATCGTACTTCGCGCACTAGAAGAGCCAGTTCGTCAAATCGCAATCAACGCTGGTCTAGAAGGATCTGTAGTTGTAGAGCGTCTAAAAGGCGAAAAAGTAGGCGTTGGTTTCAACGCAGCTACTGGCGAGTGGGTTAACATGCTTGAAACTGGTATCGTAGATCCAGCTAAAGTAACTCGCTCTGCACTTCAAAACGCAGCATCTGTTGCAGCTATGTTCTTAACAACTGAAGCTGTAGTAGCTGACAAGCCAGAACCAAATGCACCAGCAATGCCTGACATGGGCGGCATGGGCATGGGCGGTATGGGCGGAATGATGTAATAAGCATCACTCTGTGAAGCTGTGCAATGTATAAATAGTTAATTAGAAGAAGGCTACTTCCTTGATGAGAGGAGGTAGCCTTTTTTGTGTTGTTAAAGACCGTAAGTTAATGAAACAAAACCTCAAATGTTTAATGTGTTTAGGGAATTTGATAAGATTGCAGAAGAACTAATGCATGCTGCTGAAAAGTTTCGTAATGCTGATGAACTTTATGATGGTAATTTAGTTGATGGAAGTTTATCTAATGAAAAGATAGAAGCAGGAGCAATGGGCGGCAAACCCTCTGAAAAATCTATGCTGAGAAAAATTTGGGATGGTATATACGTTGGCTCTGGGCAAGTTATTGGGGAGATTGTAGAAGGATTTGATTCATTAGACGATACAGTAACAAAGGAAAATATTAAGTATGCTATAGGTCACCCTATAGAGACGGCTTCTACCGCTTGGAATACTGTTTCAGATTCATTTATGAATGATTTTTGGCATGGTGATGCGGAAAGTCGTACGAAATGGGGAACAAGTATTTTTATGGGAATTGGATTGGGCTGGCTTGGGGATAAAGGAATAAGTTAAGTAGGGAAAGTAACTACATTAGGGACAAAAGCAGAACAGAGTATTTCTCATTTTTCAAATAAATTGCAAATGAGAGACCCCTTTGCTTATGCGAGTGATTTTAGAGATGTTCCAAAAACTTCTTTTAATTCTTTAGAAGAAGCACGAAATACATTTATGTTTGCTGACCCTGGTAATTTAATTACACCTAGATTCCAAGAATACCTTAGCCAAGTAGAAGAAATTACAAATAGGAAAATCCCTGAAAAACAGAGGGAATTACTACAAGAACACATAGAAAATAATAGTTATGAACGATTAAGCAAAGAAGAAGCGAACTTAGTAGATTAAAAAATGATTTAAGAGAAGAGTGGGAACTGGAGACTAATCAAAAATGGCCTACTTATGAAGAAGAAATCCTTTCTAGAAGTGGAATACTGCTAAGGCATGTAGATGACCCGTATGATGCACATCATTTTATTGAAAATGCACACGGTGGAGAACATGAGTGGTGGAATATACACCCAGCTAAATTTCCTACTGAACATCAAGGTGGGATTCATGGCAAGGAAGGTATTTCAAAAGAGATTTTTAAGGAAAAGTAAATAATGGAGGTATTAACGCTATGTTTAACTTTTTGAAAAAATATGTTGTAGCAGACAGAAGTGTACGTTCTAAACAAAAACCTATTTTTTATCCTATATATCAAGAAGAGATAGATGAAGCAGAAAGCTTATTACAAATGGAACTCCCAAAAGAACTGCAACGTTTTTATCAAGAAATAGGTTGTGGTTTTTTAAAGTCTGATAAAAGAATGTTTTTCAACAGGTTTATGGACCCGATTTCAGTTGCGGACTTTCGCTTAAGACAGGATATTTACGAATATAATCCAAACCTAGATGATGTAGATGATGATGAATCATTAGTATTTTTTGAAGCAACAGAACTTAACTTTTTAACAATTAAATTTAAAGAAGAAAATGAATTAGGACAGTGTCCCATCTACTCTGAGAACATAAAAATAGCGGATTCTTTAGAAGAATTTTTAATTAAAATGGACGAAAACCCTGATTATTATATTTAATCTTATTAATAATTGCTTTAAGGATTAGGACTTGAAGAATAGCTAATCGTGAATAACAAAAAGCTTATGTATAACTTGCATAGGCTTTTATAATGTCTATTAACTCTTTTGTTTGTGTGTATTCATGCCAGCGTAAGAGCTAGAACAGGTTGATGAAATTTTTATACGGATAGGTAAAAAAATAGGAGGAAACTGATGATACGACTTTAGCTGTAGTAGCTGACAAACTAGAATCAATTACACCGGTAATGCCTGGCATGGGTGGGATGATGTAATTCATTTCTAAAAAACATCCATTTCTATATAGAAATGGATGTTTTTTAGAAATGGAAATGAATTTCTGTAGAATTTTGTCGCTTTCTCTCTTGACCATATTGATACTTCATTGTTAGAATCTAGGAAGATAATATAAAACGATCCTTCATATATCCTCAAAGATAAGGTTTGAGAGTCTCTACCGGGTTACCGTAAACAACCTGACTATGAAGGCAGTGTGTCTTATATTTATAAAGAGCGGAGACTATCTTTCTTTATAAAGCCAGACCCCTGCCTTTTCTTTGTTATGAGACTAGAGGCGGAGGACTGGCTTTTTTTATTATATTAGTAATGCTTTTCGCCAAATTGGTGAAAATATTTATATACGAGAACTAACGTTGGGGTGATTATTTTGAAGAAGCAGCATGATACAATTATCGTTTTAGATTTTGGGAGTCAATACAATCAGTTAATAGCACGTCGAATTCGTGAGTTCGGTGTATACAGTGAACTTCATCCACATACAATTACTGCAGAAGAAATTAAAGCAATGAATCCAAAAGGGATTATCTTCTCTGGTGGACCAAATAGTGTATACGGTGAAGGCGCATTACATTGTGATGAAAAAATCTTTGACCTAGGATTACCGATCTTCGGTATTTGTTACGGTATGCAGCTTATGACGCAACAATTTGGTGGTAAAGTAGAGCGTGCAAATCACCGTGAGTACGGAAAAGCTGTTCTTAAAGTAGAGAACGAATCAAAATTATATGCGAACCTTCCAGAAGAGCAAGTTGTATGGATGAGTCATGGTGACTTAGTAACTGGTTTACCTGAAGGTTTCGTAGTAGATGCGACAAGCGAGTCTTGTCCAATTGCTGGTATGAGCAATGAAGCTAAAAACTTATACGGTGTACAATTCCACCCAGAAGTACGTCACTCTGAGCACGGTAACGATTTAATTAAAAACTTCGTATTCGGTGTATGTGGTTGTTCTGAAGGATGGAACATGGAGAACTTTATCGAAGTAGAACTAGAGAAAATCCGTGAAACTGTTGGAGACAAAAAAGTACTATGCGCACTTAGCGGCGGTGTAGACTCTTCTGTTGTAGCAGTATTAATTCATAAAGCAATCGGCGACCAATTAACATGTATTTTCGTTGATCATGGTTTACTTCGTAAAGGTGAAGCAGAAGGCGTTATGAAAACATTCAGCGAAGGCTTCCACATGAACGTTATTAAAGTGGATGCACAAGAACGTTTCATGAACAAGTTAAAAGGTGTAGAAGATCCAGAACAAAAACGTAAAATCATCGGTAACGAATTCATTTACGTATTTGATGATGAAGCGTCTAAATTACAAGGAATGGACTTCCTAGCGCAAGGCACACTGTACACAGACATCGTTGAAAGTGGTACAGCGACTGCACAAACAATTAAATCTCACCATAACGTTGGTGGACTTCCAGAAGACATGCAGTTCAAATTAATTGAGCCTTTAAACACGTTATTTAAAGACGAAGTACGTGTATTAGGATCTGAACTAGGAATTCCTGATGAAATCGTATGGCGTCAACCATTCCCAGGTCCTGGTCTTGGTATTCGTGTATTAGGTGAAATTACAGAAGAGAAATTAGAAATCGTTCGTGAATCTGATGCGATTTTACGTGAAGAAATTATTAAAGCTGGCTTAGATCGCGAAATTTGGCAATACTTCACTGCGCTTCCTGGTATGCGTAGCGTAGGTGTTATGGGTGACGAGCGTACTTACGATTACACAGTAGGTATCCGCGCAGTAACATCTATCGACGGTATGACAGCTGACTGGGCACGTATCCCTTGGGACGTATTAGAGAAAATCTCTGTACGTATCGTAAACGAAGTAAAACACGTTAACCGTATCGTGTATGATGTAACGAGTAAGCCACCAGCAACAATCGAGTGGGAATAGTATTTATAAAAAAGATCCATCTATTGCTTATGCATAGATGGATCTTTTTTGTTTTGGTATTAATACGAACGAAACTATAAAAGTTTATAAAAATGTTCGTTTTTAAATTGACAAAAACACTTTCAAGAGTTAATATGAGTATGTAATTCAAACGAAAAGTGAATATTATGCCGTCGTATAATATCGGGGATATGGCCCGAAAGTTTCTACCTAGCTACCGTAAATGGCTTGACTACGAGGCGTTTTTATAAAGGTGAGGGGAATCTTGTCTTTATTTATAGAACGCTTCCATGTATATGCAATGGAAGCCTTTTTTATTTTTAATAGATAAAAGAGGGCTAGGGGATTACGGCGAGTAATCATATAACGGGGGAAACGTAAGATGAAAAGCTATTTTCAGTTTGATGAACTCGGCACAAATTATAAAACAGAGTTCATAGCAGGGTTAACGACATTTCTATCTATGGCTTACGTACTATTTGTCAATCCTGCTACGTTGTCACTTGGCAATGTTAAAGGGTTACCGGCAGGTACAGGAATGGATCCAGGCGCAGTATTCGTTGCTACAGCATTAGCAGCAGCTATCGGTTCGTTAATTATGGGGATTTTCGCAAAGTATCCAATTGCTTTGGCGCCAGGTATGGGGATTAACGCGTTCTTTGCTTATACAGCAGTGTTAACGATGGGTATTCCGTGGCAAACAGCAATTGCTGGAACATTAATGTCAGGTATTATCTTTATTATTCTTACAGCTTCAGGTATTCGTGAAAAAATCATTAATGCAATTCCATCAGAGTTAAAGTTTGCAGTAGCGGCAGGTATCGGATTGTTTATTGCTTTCCTTGGATTCCAAAATGCCGGAATTATCGTGAAAAATGATGCTGTTCTTGTTGGGTTGGGGGATTTAACAAAGGGCACAACGTTACTAGCGATTTTCGGAGTTGTTACTACAATTATTTTCATGATTAAGAAAGTCAACGGTGCAGTATTTTACGGTATGATTCTTACAGCGATTTTAGGGGTAGCAACAGGATTAATTGATACTCCGAAAGCCGTAGTGGGAGCAATACCTAGTCTGGAACCAACGTTCGGTGTGGCGTTAACGCACTTCGGAGATATTTTCACTGTTCAAATGGTGATTGTTATTATAACGTTCTTCTTTATCGATTTCTTTGATACAGCAGGTACGCTTGTAGCGGTTGCGAATCAAGCAGGATTAATGAAGAACAATAAATTACCACGTGCAGGAAAAGCGTTATTTGCAGATGCGATTGCAACTGTAATTGGTGCGATCTTGGGTACATCAACAACAACGTCTTATATTGAATCTTCTGCAGGGGTAGCAGCGGGTGGACGTTCTGGATTTACAGCAGTTGTAACAGCAGGATTCTTTTTACTGGCACTATTCTTCTCGCCATTGCTAAGTGTTGTAACACCAGCTGTAACGGCACCAGCATTAATTATTGTAGGGATCTTGATGGTTTCTTCTTTAGGAGAGATTGATTGGAAGAAATTCGAGATTGCAGTACCAGCATTCTTTACAATCATTTCAATGCCACTTACGTATAGTATTGCGACAGGAATTGCAATCGGGTTTATCTTCTATCCAATTACAATGGTAGTAAGCGGTCGTCGTAAAGAGATTCATCCAATTATGTATGTTATGGGAGTTTTATTTGTACTATATTTCATCTACGTTCGTAAATAAAAGGGGTTTTTTGAAAGGTCTAGACTTAAGGGGAGTCTAGACCTTTTTTGCGTCTTCAGAAAATCTTAAGGATTTCCGAGCGTTTTTCTTCAGAAGTTTTCCTATAATAGAAGTTAGGGATTAAAAAAATGATGGGGGAGATATTGTGGCAAACGAAACAATACTTGTCGTAGATGATGAAAAAGAAATTAGGAATCTTATTACAATCTATTTAAAGAATGAAGGATATAAGGTATTGCAAGCAGGGGACGGAGAAGAAGGATTACGTTTACTAGAAGAAAATGAAGTACATCTAGTCGTATTAGATATTATGATGCCGAAAGTAGACGGTATCCATATGTGTATGAAAGTAAGGGAAGAAAAAGAAATGCCAATTATTATGCTTTCCGCGAAAACGCAAGATATGGATAAGATTTTAGGGTTAACAACAGGTGCAGATGATTACGTGACGAAACCATTTAATCCGTTAGAGTTAATCGCAAGAATTAAATCTCAGTTACGTCGTTATATGAAAATGAATGGTTTCGCTATACAAAATGAGGACGAGCTAGAAATTGGAGAGATGAAAATAAACATCTCAACCCATAAAGTTATTGTGGATGGAGAAGAAGTGAAACTGACTCCGAGGGAATTTTCAATTTTAGAATTGCTAGCCCGTAATCCGGGAATGGTCTTTAGTGCAGAGCAAATTTATGAAAAGGTTTGGAACGAAAGGTCTTTCCAGTCGGATAATACGGTAATGGTTCATATTCGGAAAGTGCGTGAAAAGATTGAGGAGAATCCAAGGAAGCCTAGATATATAAAAACAGTATGGGGAGTGGGGTATAAGATTGAAAAAGATATTTAATCCGTTTACTTATATAAGGAAAACGAGACAATTAATTGAGAGATTAGTAAAGGGCGTACGAAAGAGTATAAGAATTCAACTGATTACTACTTTTGCTGCTTGTGCGTTATTAGGAGTTTTGTCAGCAAAGGCAGCTGCACCATTTTTTGAGAATGCGAATCGTAAAGCGACTATCGATTATCGAGCTGGTATGGAACAAATTAATCATCAAGCTCAAGGAGCCGCAAATAGTTCGGTTCATGAAAATAAATTAGAAGCTATATCCGATATGATCGAAATGGAGAACCAAAATTTAGAGCGAGGATCTAGAGCTTTAAAAATATTGGTTACTGATGAGAGTGGTAAAGTTTTATATAAAACGAAGCAGGCACAAGAAGAGCAAATCGATTTGCATAATACGATTCGTAATGCAGCGTCATTTGCGATTAACTATTCAAATGGTCGAGATGTATTTGAAAATACGAGAAAAGAATTTATAGCTTTTTCACCTATTACAATAGAAGATAAGAATTTATATATGTTCGTTAGTGGAATACCAGATGGTGTAGTAATGTATGATACACAAGAAGGACCATTTCCGTTTTTCATAGGTGTACTCGTATTCATTTTCTCTTTCTTCTATATAACAAAGAGAAAGATGAAGCAAATTGAAGCGATGGCAGAAGGTGTAAAGGAAATAGAAAAAGGTAATTTAGCGTACCGTATTGAGAAGAAAGGTGAAGACGAGATTGCGTCTTTAACTGAGAATATTAATAATATGGCGGAAGAGCTTATGAATAATATAGAAAAGGAACGTAAATTAGAGAAGCAAAAGAACGAGCTTATTACGAATGTATCTCACGATTTACGTACACCACTGACTTCTATTATGGGTTACTTGCGATTACTTCGAGATTCTAAATATGAAAATAAAGAGCAACACGATGAATATACGAGAATTGCTTTTGTGAAGTCGGAGCAGTTAAAGAATTTAATAGAAGATTTATTTGAGTATACGAAGTTAACAAATGAGCAAGTTGTATTGGAAAAACAAGAGGTTTGTATAAATGAGTTATTGGAGCAATTAATAGAAGAGTTAGTACCGCAGGCGGAAGAGCATGGCCTTACTTTTGTTAAGAAGTTTCCTGAGGAACGTACCTATGCAGCGATTGATTCGGAAAAGATGGTCCGTGTATTTGATAATTTATTAATGAACGCGATTAAGTATAGTAAAGATGATGGGGAGATAAAGGTTTCTCTTCAAAGGCAGCGCAGGGATATACAAATTGTAATTGCAAATCATAGTGAAGAGTTTACGAAAGAAGAGTTAGCGAGTTTGTTTGAACGCTTTTATAAGAAAGATCAATCTCGAAGTAGAGTAACAGAAGGATCGGGCCTTGGATTGGCAATTGCGAAAAGTATTGTTGAATTACAAGGTGGTAGTATTCGAGCCGAATATGAGGATGGTATTATTCAATTTATCGTCTCGTTACCAATTATAGAAAGATAATAAATGAATAGAATGGTGTATGATAAAAAGGCTTATTTTAAAAGGGATAAGCCTTTTTATATTTTTTTAGAAAAACATGTTGACGGTTAGAGATTAGAGGTGTAATATAAGACAAGTCGCCGATGCAATAACGCAGAACGCGGCAAACGAAATGAAAAACTTAGTTGACATTAACTAACGAAGATGTTAACATAAG
>NZ_QNUD01000030.1:0-140925 GCF_008042405.1 Bacillus sp. SH7-1 | reverse complement strand
TGTTGCCCTTGATGACCGTGGTGGCCTTGATGACCGTGGTGGCCTTGATGATCGTGGTGGCCTTGGTGACCTTGATGAGTTTGATAAAGAACTGCCTGTGGATGTATATGATGGTGTCCGTGGTGATGTACTTGTTGTTGATGATGTCCTTGGTGGTGGTGACCATGATGGCCTTGATGAGTTTGATAAAGAACAGCCTGTGGATGTATATGATGGTGTCCATGGTGATGTACTTGTTGTTGATGCCCTTGGTGGTGGTGACCATGATGACCATGTTGACCTTGATGATGATGGTGTCCATGATGAACGTGGTGGCCTTGATGATGATGATGTCCATGATGACCGTGGTGGCCTTGATGGTGGTGATGTCCATGTTGACCATGAACAACTTGCGGAACCCCCCCTATCCCTCCTGCTACAACACCTACTCCTGGTACCGGAAATCCTGTTTGTACTCCTCCAACGAAAGATGGGAATGTAGTTGGTGCCCCACCCGCTACTCCGCCTACAAATGGCGGGATTCCCGTTTGTACTCCAGCTACCGATGTTGGAGACCCAGATTGCACACCAGCTACTGACGTTGGAAATCCTCCAGGTGCTCCGCCCATCCAGCTCGGAATTCCGCCATATCCTTGTTGACCTGCTCCTCCCATTAACATCATTTGTTCATAACTATCCGATCCACCTCCGAAAAATCCGTGTGGTGCATTATTGTCCATCCCTTTCATTCCTTTCACCTCTTCTTCTCAATTTAGCCTACCTTTTTTATCATATTTCCTATAAAAAAATAGGTGTTTGTCTGTATTGGAATTCCGCTCCTTTTTCTTCATTCATGGTAAAATTAATTAACTGAATATTTTTTCTAGGGGGTATTTCTATTGAAGAACGTAAAAAAAGCTTCTATCAATGATTTAGATTCAATCGTACATATAGATATTGATGTAATCGGAAATGATAGTAGACGAAATTATATTAAGCACACTATTGACGAAGGCAGATGCATCGTTGTAAAAAAAGATAATTCTATTTCCGGTTTTCTAACATACGATACAAATTTCTTTGGTTGTATTTTCCTCTCATTAATCATTGTTTCGCCAGAAAAAAGAAGGCGAGGCTATGCAAGCTCGTTACTCTCATATATGTTAAGTCATTCTCCTACTCAAAAAATATTTTCTTCAACGAACGAATCAAATGAAAGTATGCAAAAAGTTTTTAGTGCGAACGGTTTTATACGTAGTGGCATAATTGAAAATTTAGATGAAGGTGACCCCGAGATTATTTTCTACACAGAAAAGCTCAGAGCATAAACGCTCTGAGCTTTTCTTTTATTCATTAGTTTGCAACAACGTTAACAAGTTTTCCAGGAACAACAATTACTTTACGAACTGTTTTCCCTTCAATTTGGTCTTGAATTGCTTCAAGTGCAAGTTGTTCCATTTCTTCTTTTGATGCATCTTTACTCATTGTTAGTTTTGCGCGAACTTTACCCATAACTTGAACAACGATTTCAACTTCATCTTCTACAAGTTTAGCCTCATCAAATGTTGGCCAGCTTGCATATGTGATTGTTTCATTGTAACCAAGCTTGCTCCATAGCTCTTCCCCAATGTGAGGTGCAACTGGTGCAATCATTTTTACGAAACCTTCTACATATTCTTTCGGAAGTGTTTCAGCTTTGTATGCATCGTTGATGAATACCATCATTTGAGAAATCGCTGTGTTGAAGCGAAGCTCTGCATAGTCTTCTGTTACTTTCTTCACTGTTTGGTGGTAAGCTTTTTCAAGCTCTTTATTTGGTGCATCAGTAATTTTCTCGCTTAATTCACCGTTATCTTGAATGAATAGGCGCCATACGCGGTCTAGGAAACGACGAGCTCCGTCAAGACCATTTTCAGACCAAGCGATTGAAGCATCTAATGGTCCCATGAACATTTCGTATAGACGAAGTGTATCTGCACCATGGCTTGCTACGATATCATCAGGGTTTACAACGTTACCTTTTGATTTACTCATTTTCTCGTTGTTTTCACCTAGAATCATACCTTGGTTGAATAATTGTTGGAATGGCTCTTTCGTTGGAACTACACCGATATCGTATAATACTTTATGCCAGAAACGAGCATATAGTAAGTGAAGTACAGCATGCTCTGCTCCGCCGATATAAATATCAACTGGAAGCCATTGTTTTACTTTTTCAGGATCTACAAGTGCTTCGCTGTTGTTTGGATCGATGTAACGTAGGTAATACCAGCAGCTACCAGCCCATTGTGGCATTGTATTCGTTTCACGACGACCTTTTTTACCAGTCTCAGGATCAACAACATTTACCCACTCGTCAATGTTAGCAAGTGGTGATTCACCTGTACCTGAAGGACGGATATTTTCTGTTTTCGGAAGAACTAATGGTAATTCTTCTTCTTTCACAGCTGTCATTGTGCCATCTTCCCAGTGAATAACTGGAATTGGCTCACCCCAGTAACGTTGACGGCTGAATAACCAGTCACGTAGACGGTACGTTACTTTTTGATTTCCTGCACTCGTTGCTTCAAGCCATTCAATCATTTTTGCGATTGCTTCTTCTTTATTTAATCCATCAAGGAATGCTGAGTTTACGTGAGCACCATCACCTGTGTATGCTTCTTTCGTAATGTCTCCGCCTTTTACAACTTCCTTCATTGGAAGGTTGAACGTTGATGCGAATTCATAGTCACGCTCATCGTGAGCTGGAACTGCCATTACAGCACCTGTTCCGTAAGTTGCAAGAACGTAATCAGCGATCCAGATTGGCAATTTCTCACCATTTACTGGGTTAACTGCGTAAGCACCAGTGAATACACCAGTTTTCTCTTTCGCAAGTTCTGTACGCTCTAAATCACTCTTCATTTTTACAGAATTAATGTAAGCTTCTACAGCTTCTTTTTGCTCAGCAGTTGTAATGTCAGCAACAAGTGCATGTTCTGGAGCAAGTACACAGTAGCTTGCTCCAAATAATGTATCAGGACGCGTTGTGAAAACTGTGAATTTCTCATCTGTACCATCGATGTTGAAGTGTACTTCTGCACCTTCAGAACGACCGATCCAGTTACGTTGCATGTCTTTTAAGCTTTCTGGCCAATCAAGCTCATCTAGATCTTCTAATAGACGATCTCCGTAAGCTGTAATTTTTAACATCCACTGTCTCATCGGACGACGCTCAACTGGATGCCCACCGCGCTCACTCTTACCATCAATGATCTCTTCATTCGCAAGTACTGTACCAAGTGCTGGACACCAGTTTACAGGTACTTCATCAACGTAAGCTAAACCTTTTTCAAATAATTTCAGGAAGATCCATTGTGTCCACTTATAGTAGTTTGGATCTGTTGTATTTACTTCACGGTCCCAATCGTAAGAGAAACCTAATGATTTAATTTGATTACGGAACGTATTAATATTAAGCTCTGTAAATTCAGCTGGGCTGTTTCCAGTATCAAGTGCATATTGCTCTGCTGGAAGACCGAATGCATCCCATCCCATTGGATGAAGAACATTATATCCTTGCATACGCTTCATACGAGATAAAATATCTGTCGCTGTATAACCTTCTGGATGTCCTACGTGTAGGCCTGCACCTGATGGATATGGGAACATATCTAGTGCATAAAATTTTGGTTTTTCTGTCTCATCTGGCGTACGGAATGTTTTATTCTCTTCCCAGTACCCTTGCCACTTCTTCTCAATGTCTTGATGATTAAAGCTCATGAGATACCCTCCTTGAAATTCTATTTATTTTCACCGCCCAAAATACAAAAAACCTCTCATCCCTAGAAAGGGACGAGAGGTTATAGATTCCCGCGGTACCACCCTAAATTAATGTACAAATATACATTCGCTTAGATCCGTAACGTGGATTAACGGCAATTGCTACTACTAGTTTCACAACTGCAACTCAAAGGCGAGTTCATAACGAAACGTGGATTGACTTGCACCGACCGTCAACTCTCTAAACCAGCTTCTATTACTACTACTCCTTCTCACTGTTATTACAAATATGAGTTAAGTGAACTACCCTCCGCCTCGTATCTCTAAAGAGGTTACTTACAGCGTGGCTTCTCGGTTAATCGTTACTCTTAATAACTAACGAATTCGTCTTAGGACAGCCGAGCTATCTCCCTTGTTCAAAAGGTTGTTTTATTTAAATATATTCTAAAACATGTTACATGTTCCGTCAAACTAAACTGCAATTTTTTCTTCAACTGTTTCTTCTACTTTTACTCGTCTATCATAAATGCTCGTTGCTATAAGCGCTACTACAAGCATTACCATGATTACTATAAACAATACTTCCATATTGTATAAATCAACAATTGCTCCGCCAACGACTGGCCCGAACATTTTCCCTACAGTCGCCGCACTATTTACAACACCTTGATAAAACCCTAACTTATCTTTTGGCGCAAGTATATTTGCAATTGTTGGAACTGCTGGCCATACAAATAATTCACCAATTGTTAATGTTACCATCGCAACGAGGAACATCGTAAATTGCTGCGCTTGACTTAATACAATGAATGACGCCGCAAAAATGATGATTCCAATCATAATTTGTTGTTTTAAAGAACGCTTCATCCAGCGAATTAACATACTAACTAGCGGCTGCGCACAAACAATCATCGCTCCGTTTATCGTCCACAATAAACTATAGTGACGAAGACTAATGTTTAATTCTTGCATATGCGTTGCAATCGCCCCTTGCCACTGTACGTATGTAACCCAGCATAAAGCATATGCTACACATACGATAAGAAGTGCTTTGAATCCAGGTGTAAGCGACCAACCTTTTTTCGTTTCGATTTCTTTTTGCACTCCTGGCTCTTTCTTGTCTTCCATACCACGGAATCCAATAAAAGCAATTAAGAAGAAAACAAAGTATAAAATAAAGTTCGCTAAGAAAATATAATCAAAACGATAAGACGCAACTAATCCACCGCACGCTGTTCCGATCGCAATACCAACGTTTTGTCCAACATACATCGCATTAAATGCTCGTCTTCCGCCCTCTGGCCAAACCGTACCAACCATCGCATACATCGATGGGAAGACCATTCCAGAACCAAATCCGATTAACGCTAGCCACACAACGTATAAAGGCCAACCGTGGAAGAACACAAGACCTAAAATCGATACGAGTGTAATGACAATCCCTACTAGAGTTGATTTATAGCCGCCCCATTTATCAAATAAAACACCGCCGAGCAAGTTTCCGATTACACCAGTAAGCGAGTTGATCATTAATACCATTCCGGCCACAGATAAAGATTTTCCTAGGTGATCATGCAAATAAATTGTATTAAAAGGCCATAAAAAAGAAGCACCCGTGACATTAATAATCATCCCAGCTACTAATAGCCATACTTTCCTTGGCATAGTCTCCCCTCCTATTCTATTTTTTTCGTTCATCTATAACAGTAAAATTGTAGTCGTTTTTAAATAGGAAGGCAACTGATTAATAGTTGATGAAATTCAGATAATGGTTTTTCAGTAAATGAAATTATATTGATTGCTTCTTAAAAATATATCGACTTACCAACAAAAATGATAACAGTAGCAATATATAAAAAGAAGAGGCTGCATGAACTTCATGCAGCATCTTCTTTATATAAGAAATATATACTAAGTAGAGGTTGCATGAGCAGCCTCTTCTTTTTATATTATCCAACTTCTTTTTCTCGCTTTGCACGTTCTTTAGCACTCCATTTAAATACCTTATCTAGTAGAGAGTATATTCTCCCAGACTCTTTCGTTAATAACGGTCCTAACGATGCTAATATTAGAACGTACAGTGCAGAGAACGGTTTAATCGCTGCCATTAAGCCACCCGCAATGCCGATATTCGCTACAATAATAGAAAATTCCCCGCGTGATACGAGTGTTAAACCTATATTCGTAGAAGCCTTATGGGATAACCCGGCTTTACGTCCTGCAATCATTCCAGCAGTAAAATTACCGATTAGAGTAATGAAAACTGCTCCTAATGCCAACCACACTGCTCCTCCAAGCGAAAACGGATCTATGCTTAAACCGAAGCTGAAAAAGAATATGGCCCCAAAGAAATCCCGGAATGGAACGACGAGCTTCTCAATTCGATCACTATGCTCTGTTTCAGAAAAGACGAGTCCTAATAATAACGCTCCAATTGCCTCAGCGACATGAATCGTTTCTGAAAATCCTGCTACGAAGAACAAAATAGCGAATACTACGATAATAAAAATTTCATTTGACGAAATATCTAATATTTTATTTAAGAACGGCGTAGCTTTCCTAGCGATTACAAAGAATAGTAGCATATACCCTACTGCGATTAACACCGATGTAAGAGCACCTACAAATGATGTTGCACCACCGAGTACTAAACCTGAAACGACTGATAAATATACAGCTAAAAAAATATCATCAAACATGATGATTCCTAATATTAATTCAGTCTCTTTATTACCAGATCTTCTTAAATCAACAATTACTTTTGCAACAATTGCACTCGATGAAATTGTAATGATTCCAGCAATAATTAACGTCTCTAATAAGGGGAAGCCCATAACATATCCATAAAGCAAACCTAATATGAAATTAAGTGATATGTGGACAGTCCCCCCAAAAGCAATTGATTTTCCTGATTTAATTAATTTTTTTATTGAGAATTCTAAGCCTAAATAGAATAGGAGGAATATGACGCCAACACGGCCGAGGAAGGAAATAACTTCTCCGCTTTCAATAAACCTTAAATCAATAAGTCCTAAGTCGGGGGCGTGAGGCCCCACTAACATACCGAGTATAATGAGAAACGGAATAATCGAGAACTTTAACTTCGCAGCGAGGATAGCTGCAAAAGCTACTAATACTAACGCAGTTCCAACTTCAAAGATTAAAGTATCCATCGATTATGAATCACCTCCTGATGAAAGCAATTCATTAATAATTCTTTTCACTTCATGTCTTTCACCCGATAACACGAGCATATCGCCAGCTTCAATAATAGAGTCTGGACCTGGATTAAAGAATTTCTTCATATTCTTTTTTAAAATAGCAATAATCGTTACGTTATACGTTTTTCTGACATGTAAGCTACCAATTGTTTTTTGTACGACTGGTGCATTATTTTCCACCTTAAACCATTCAATTGATAATCCTTCAAAAGCCATCTCAATTGTGTCTAAAGCCTGCGGTCTATATACCATTCCGCCTAATATAGCTGCAATTTGTCTCGCTTCAGAATCACGAAGAGAAATGCTTGAAATACTTTCATCATGATCTGCATCAAAATGATACATTTCTCTTCGGCCATCATCATGAATAACGATAACCATTTTTTCATTACCTTTTGTAATTACTTCAAACTTACATCCAATGCCCGGTAATTCACTCTCTCGAATATTCATATTTTCCGCCTCCTAAAGTTTTTAGTTACGGCTTTTACAAATCGACATCAATTTCTGTTTTAAATTCTTCATCTTTTGAGATTCCCAAATACTTTAATGTCTCTGAAGGTGTCGCGTGATGAAAATGTTTTTGCAATAGCGCAATCGCTATCCCTCTTTTGTATGCATGAAATCCAAATGTTTTTCTCATTGAGTTCGTTCCGATTTTACCAACAACCCCAACTGCTTCAGCAGCATTATGAATTACACGATACGCTTGTTGACGCGTAATTGAATTTGTCGTTTTATTAGATTGAAATACGTAGTTTTCTCTTTTCACATTAATAGATTGTACGTACTCTAAAAGTGCTTCTTTTACTTTTGTATTTAAATAAATATCTTGTTTAAACTTTTCATCCTTCACAGGAAGAGAATAAAACTCTTTAACAGTTCCATCTTCATTTAATACCTCTTCAAATTTCATGCTAAGCAGCTCAGTAATTTTTAATCCTGTGTTAATTCCAATAACAAATAAAAGATAATCTCGCTGCGAGTGCTCTTTTAAATACTTTTTCATAGCCTCAATTTGGCTTATATCTTTTAATGCCTCTACAACTTCCATACATGTATTCTCCTCATCTTATGAACGGTAATTTTCTCATCATGTTGTCCATTTTACCTTATCATGCTAGGGGATTTCCATGTATTATCCATTATTTTTCAATATACTTTTAGGTCCGAAAATTTTTCGTTTGGAAATTTATAATTATGCAAATACAGTAGGGGTAGGAAAAATAGGGGATACAAGTTCAGCCTCTTTCTACAGATCGGATTCCTCCTTTCATTATCCAGCTGCTTCTACTTTAATGTTATGTTACTTATTTGCATTATATTATACATTTCAGTAACATTAAAGTGTTTTTTCTGAAAATAATAAAAACCGAGCAGTTTCGCTCGGTTTTTATTAATCTTCTTTCGGAAGAACAATTCCTTTATACAATTGAACGGTAATGAAGTAATAAATTGCATAAATAATTACGAAGATAACAATCGGTACCCAAATACGGAAGTACGGATCAAGTAAAATAAATCCGAAAATATTCATACCAACTAATACGTGAGCAATACCTACAATTGCCGGGAATAGGAATACTAAGAATAACTCTTTATAAATCGATTTTGTTAATAATTCACGGCGCACCCCGATTTTACGAAGCATTTGATAACGCGTAATATCTTTTGATGCCCCAGAAAGGATTTTGAACATTAAACAACTTGCCATCATTGCTAAGAAAGCAATTCCAAGGAAGAATCCCATAAACACTGTTCCACTCGCAACGCCGTAGAACATGTCGTAAGATTGATATTTACTGTTCATTCTTTCAGCTGTTACATTTTTATATTTATCTAGCTGCAACTCGTCAAGTTTTTTCCATTCTTTTGTATATGTTAAGAAATCATCTGCTTTTCCGATAAATGCTATACCTTCTTTACCATTTATCCCATCGTACATTTTTTGATCTACAATTTTAATTGCATGATCTTCGTATACATAATACGGATGAATTGTGCCAAAAGCATCTACCCATTCTTCTGGTAGTTCTTTTGCGTTCGCATCTTTTTCATTCATGTCTCTAGAAACTGCACCTACTGGTAGTTCCTGTGAAGCCTTCTTCGTATTCACTAAATCCTTCATCGACTTCATATTTGTCATATCTTTTACTAAAGGACGATTTTTCTCTAAATCCTCTTTTACATAATAAACGTATTTATCATCAACTTTGTAACGATATTCGCTTTTCTCTTTAAATGTAATACCGTCTAAAATTTTCTTTTCTTCAGCTGTTGGATTATGAACTACTGAATCATAGATGATTAAACCATCAATCATTTTTATAACGTTATTTTTAAACGCCATACCACCTGAAATTGCACCAGCTCCAAGAGCAACTAACATCGCTACTGTCGCAAGCACCTTTGTTAAGCTATTAATACGGAAGTTTAATTGTGCAAATGTAAAAGCGTTAAGTCCTTTTTCACTACGCTTTTTATTACTTTTTAGCTTTTTAATAATAACTGGAAGAAGTGATCCAAATAGCATGTAAGTACCAGCTGTTGTTGTAATTAATGCAATAAGGATTCCCATTTCTCTTAGTTTTTCCATGTAAATCATTGATGCATAGCCCATTCCTAATAAAATTACCGCAAGGAATGCGACTAAACCTGTCATTTTTCCTTTTACCGCAACACGTTCTGTTTGTGCATCTGCATGTACAAGTTGCAGTACAGAAATACGTGATAACTTAATACTATTCATAATTGCTGACAATACAAATAGTGCAAAGAAGAAGATACAAGTAACAGTCATAGATGGCAGATAAAATGCTTTATAACCTTCACCTGCAAATTCTAATTGTTTCATTAATAACTGACCGATACCTTCTGCAAGTCCTACACCAACTGTAATACCAATCGCAAGAGATGCAGCACCTAATACAATTGTTTCGATAAACATAAGTAATGTAACTTTATGCTTTTTTGCTCCTAACATCATATACATACCAAACTCTTTTTGACGAAGAGATAATAAGAAAGAGTTCGCATATAAAATATAGAAGAACGTTATAATGGCTAGTAAAAATGAACCTGCTTGGAATACGAATCCAATTGATTTAATCACTGAATTAGATTCAAGAAATGATTCATTTAGTGCTAACGTTTGAAACATATAAAAAATTGAAATCGACATGACAAGACCAACAAGTAAGACGATGTAATCTTTTAGCTTACTCTTTAGCCCTGACATGGAAAGTTTGAATAACATGCTCTATACCTCCTTTCTTACGCTTTTTGTGTACCTAAATCTGCAAGCACATCTAAAATTTCTTTATAAAACTCTTCACGCGTACCACCGCGGTGAATTTCTTTATATAGCTCACCATCTTGAATGAATAAAATACGCTGACAGTAACTCGCACTGTAAGGATCATGTGTAACCATCATAATAGATACGCCTTGCTCTTTATTTAAATTTGTCATCGCATCAAGTAAACTTGCCGCATTTTTAGAATCAAGCGCTCCTGTTGGCTCGTCCCCTAAAATAATTGCAGGTTCATGCACTAATGCACGCGCTGCTGCTGAACGTTGCTTTTGTCCACCGGATACTTCAGATGGGTACTTTTGAAGAATAGCTGAAATGCCTAACATATCTGCTACCTTTTCTACTTTCGATCCAATATTTCGTGACGAGACACCTTGAAGAGAAAGTGGAAGTGCAATGTTTTCGTAAATAGATAAGTTCTCTAATAAGTTAAAGTCTTGGAAGATGAATCCTAATTTTTGCGAACGGAAATCAGAAAGCTCACCTTGCTTCATTTTCGTAATATCCGTACCCGCAATTTCAACAACGCCGCCTGTTGCTTTATCAAGCGTTGAAATTACATTTAATAATGTCGTTTTACCAGAACCAGATGGCCCCATAATCCCAACAAACTCACCCTCTTGAATTGAGAATGATACACCTTTTAACGCATGTGATTGGTTCTCACCTTTTTTACCGTACACTTTTTGAACGTTTTTCACGTCTACAACTGGTTTCGTCATATATATCCTCCTACGCTTGTTTTTCCATTCCCTATTTTGCGCTTTTTAGAGCTGAACTGCTATTTGTTAACATTACATTTACCTTACACTTTTGTAATATAAAAAGATGAGTTTGTAAGGTTCATTGGGAAACGAAATTTTATTAACGATTCGACAATTCATATCGACTGACCGAAAAAGATAACAATATAAAATAGGCTGTTCCACAAAAGGAACAGCCCACTTCTCTCTTTATTTCTTTAAAGGTGTTACCGTCCAATACGTAATAACACGCCAAATCCATTCTAGTGGACCCATTTTAAAGTTTTTCATCCAAATCACACTAAACACAATTTGAATTGCATAAATTGCAATACATACATATAACGTCTGCATGTAAGTTAAATTTCCTGCAAAGTTAAATACACTTCCTGCGATTAAAATCATTGCAGTTTGTCCAATATAATTTGTTAAAGCCATACGACCGTAATATTTCAGTGGCGCTAATACTGTTTGAACTGGTTTTAATTGAAGTAATAAAATTAATGCTCCCACATAGAAAGCTGAAATAATCGGTCCCACTGTAACACCAATTTTTAAAAATTGGCCTGCAGCATCCATTGTTCCGTCTTCATTCATTAGTATCATATTTACAAATGGATCAGCAGGCACGTGTCCGTATTGATACCATACAGCTACGACACTTAAAACAAACATAATACCTGTAAAAATAGCGACTTTCTTTATATTTTGAGCAAGATTTTCAAATACACGATATTGTCCTGCAGCCAGCCCTAATAAAATTAAGCCGAGTGGTAATAGTTCTTTAACACCCATTATGCTAAAGGAAATTGTTAAAATAAGGCCTATAACTAGGTTCACTTCTTTTTTCGCTTTATAAAACGGTAAGACGATTAACCCGCAAATTGCATATAACGTTAATGCTTCTCCAGGTTGAAACATGTAATGAATCAAACCGAAAATAAATAGTGCAACTAAGCGGCGTAGAAATAGAATGTATCCATTTTTCCCTTTTGCAATTGCTCTAGAGATAAAGATATAGAATCCCACTCCAAATAAGAATGAGAAGATTGAGAAGAAACGACCTTCTACAAATAAGTATAAAAACCTTTGATAGCTAGCATCTACTGTATTAGGATCTGGAATTTTAATGTTAAGTAGTGCAAGAATATTTACTAAAATAATCCCCAGTAATGCGAAGCCACGAATGTAATCTAACTCATCAATTCGTTTGTTTGTAATAGTGTTCCCCATAAAGCAACTCCTTGTATAAAATTTAATCCTTCCTTACTCTACTGGAGAAAACGGCTCGCAACTATCGACAAACCTTACAGAAATCTTACATTATTGTCATATAGCAAAATAAAACCAGGTCATATTGCGACCTGGTCTACTCTGATTGTTTCGATCTTTGAGGTTGTCCTTTTTTACTGTTACGCTGTTTCACTTGAACTACTGGATCAAGCTCATTGGAAAACTCAGCGTTATGTCCATTTTGCGTTTTTTGCTCTGGGTTATTTTGTTCTGAACGTTTCGCCATTACATTCACTCCTTATTAGTGCGGTGTAATAATCATTTGATGTTGCAACTGGCGAATTGCCATACGCGCTCTATTTAACTGCTCACGTTGCTCATCATTTGCATGTTGTTGCATCGTTTGTAAATCGTTATATGCTTGTTCTAATTGTAATTGCGCATCCGAATACTCCATCGTATTGTAATGCTCTTGTCTCATACCAAGATCTAATTGTTCTTTCGCATATTCCACCGCTTGTTCCGCTTGTGTAATATACGATTCAAGTGATTGACGCTCTGCCATAATTGTCCCTCCTTGCTTCAATTCCCCTTTAGTGTGTCCCTTCCATATGAACCTTATGAGTATGTTATAATGGATTTTGTTTCATTTTGACTCGGCTTAGGAGGGAAAGTAATGAAGGTTCAAAACCCTTTTCCATATACAAACGACAATAAACGTTATCATACATGGAATTACCATTTACGAAATGAATTTGGTGAAAAAATCTTTAAAGTTTCATTAGATGCTGGCTTCGATTGTCCGAACCGTGACGGTACAGTTGCTTATGGCGGTTGTACATTTTGCAGTGCTGCTGGATCTGGTGACTTCGCTGGCGATCGCCGCGATGATGTTATAACGCAATATCATGAAATGAAAGAAAAAATGCGCTCAAAGTGGAAAGATGGAAAATGTATCGCTTATTTTCAGGCTTATACAAATACACATGCACCACTTGAAGTGTTAAAGGAAAAATTCGAACCGCTTCTAGCAGAAAAAGACGTTGTCGGTCTTTCTATTGCGACTCGTCCAGATTGTTTACCAGACGATGTCGTTGAATATTTAGCGGACTTAAATAAACGCACGTACCTTTGGGTTGAGCTCGGACTACAAACTGTTCATGAACGAACTGCAAATCTTATTAATCGTGCTCACGATTATCCTTCTTACGTTGAAGGCGTAAATAAATTACGTAAACATGGCATTAGAGTTTGCTCTCATATTATTAACGGTCTTCCTCTTGAAGATTACGACATGATGATGGAAACAGCTCGTGAAGTAGCGAAACTTGACGTACAAGGAATTAAAATCCACTTACTTCACTTATTAAAAGGAACGCCAATGGTGAAGCAATATGAAAAAGGACAATTAGAATTCCTTTCTCTTGGAGATTACGTAAGTCTCGTTGTTGACCAACTTGAAATGATTCCAGAAGACGTAATTGTGCACCGCATCACAGGTGACGGTCCACCTGATTTAATGATTGGTCCAATGTGGAGCTTAAATAAATGGGAAGTATTAAATTCCATCGATGCAGAATTTGTACGCCGCGGAAGCTGGCAAGGAAAATATGCAAATGAGGAGAAACAAAAATGAAATTAGAACGTGTATTACCGTTTGCTCGCTCGCTTCTGCAAACGGCAGTAAAAGAAGGCGATTACGCTGTAGATGCAACTTTAGGAAACGGTCATGACACTTGCTTCCTAGCTGAAATCGTTGGTCATAACGGAAAAGTATTTGGATTTGATATTCAAAAAGAGGCAATTGAAAGCTCTACAACTCGTCTAAAAGAAAAAGAACTTTTCGAACGTACTGTTTTAGTTCACGATAGTCACGATACACTTCTATCCGTATTACCAGAAGATGCAAAAGGAAAAGTAACAGGCGCAATTTTTAACTTAGGTTACCTTCCTGGCGGAGACAAGCATATCGTTACAAAACCGAACTCAACAATTTCAGCAATCGAACAATTATTAGAAGTAATGGCACCTGAAGGTATCATCGTCCTTGTTATTTACCACGGACATCCAGAAGGACAAGTAGAACGTGACGCTGTTCTCAAATTTGCCGAAGAACTAGACCAAAAACAGGCACACGTACTACGATACGGCTTCATTAACCAGCAAAATAATCCGCCATTTATCGTGGCGATTGAGAAACGATAATATATCAACGATTCGACACAATATATCGACTTATCGACAAAAGATAACAAAAAAAGACGTGCACTCACTGCACGTCTTTTTGTTATTCTCCTATATAATGGATATATACACTATTTAAAGAAAGAAGGATAGAACTTTGCTAGTAGAACTACGGGGAATCCAAAAGAAGTATGGCAAATCACTTATACTAGACAACATTGATTTATCCATTCCAGAAGGAGAAGCACTCGCTATTATTGGCGGGAACGGGACTGGAAAAAGTACTCTACTCAAAATAATTGCAGGTTTTATTTCACCTACGGCAGGGGCACTTCAAAGAAAAGAACATATACAAATTGGCTATGTACCTGAACATTTCCCTGAAGGGATTCGTTTTACATTAGAGGATTATCTATATCATCTCGGCCACATTCACGGTTTATCAAAAAAATATTTAAAAGATAAAATTCCGATGCTCCTTGAATCTTTTCATTTACTTCATGCAAGGCATTCCGTTGTACGAAACTTTTCAAAAGGTATGAAACAAAAAACAGGCATTATGCAAGCATTACTTACGGACGTACATTTGTTAATTTTAGACGAACCGCTTTCTGGGCTCGATCCTAACTCCCAGCAAGAATTAGAACATATTTTACTATCATTAAAACAACAAGGTATATCTATACTCTTCACATGTCATGAAAAACAACTATTAGAAAACTTCGCCGATAGAATTATGACGTTAGCAAATCATACAATTGCAGAAAATACCTCTGTACAAAAAGTAGCAGAACAGGTCTATATTGAGGCAATCGTTCACGACACATTTTCAGCAATAGAACTACAGAAACAGTTAGGGTTTATACACGTTGCACACAATGCAAATCAAAACCTTATTCAATTACAGATCGAAAAAGAATATACAAATGACATACTTCAGTTTTTATTACATAAAAAAGCATCTATCACACTGCTACAACCTAACTTTTAAATCGAAAGAAGGTTCATTATGTTCGCGCTTATTCGTTACCATTTTCTCGACTATACAAAATCGTATAAGTATGTCCCTCCTATTGCGATGTACTTTGTGAGCTTACTTTTTGTATATACATATAAACCGACTCCTATTGTACCGACATATTTAGAAACAGCACTTGCACTTTATTTATTATCTGCCTGGATTACACTCACAATTTTTCATACTGAAGACCCTGTACAAGAGCAAATCACTATTTCTCACACAAATAATATTTCCACACTATATGTTGGTAAATATATTACGGCTCTTCTCATTTGTTCTGTGTTATCTTTTATATCCGTAATCTATCCCATTATTTTGCAAATGTTTAATGAAAAAATGACAGTTTCTTTATTTCTAGTCGGATTTCTCGCTCACATGTCTTTCTCTATACTAGGAATTTCAATCGCAACATTATTTACAAGAAATATAATTCAAAAAGCAAGCACTGCTTGGCTTAGCCTTACATTCATATTGCTTATAACGATCGCATCTATCCGATTTAAAAAAGAATTACTATGGTTTTTCCCCCCTGTCGAAAGCTTTCTAATGCTTGGACAATACAAATATAATATACTGACTCATACGCTATGGCTCACAGCTTGGGCTATCATATATTCATTTTTATTATTTACCTTATTTCTTTTTATCGTTCGCAAAAAACGTTTTTAATTACATATTAAAGGAGACGAAACAATGATCGGAATACTAGCAGGAATGGGGCCAAAATCAACTGGACCATTCGTCGATACAGTTGTAGCAAGGTGCCAAACAATATACGGAGCAAAGCATGATATGGACTTTCCTCATATGATGATTTACTCGTGCCCAACACCGTTTTACATGGATCGCCCTATTGATCGCGAGGCGATGAAAAAAGCGATTATTGAAGGAGCACAAAAACTCGAGAGTACTGGTGTAGAATTTATCGCTATGCCTTGCAATACAGCGCATCTTTATTTTGAAGAATTACAGCGTTCTCTTTCTATTCCGATTTTAAATATAGTCGATGAAACGTTACAAGCAATTCCTGAAAATACAAAAAGAGTCGCTCTTCTTGCAACGGAAGCAACTGTTCAAGCTGGGATTTACCAAGACGGGATTGTAAAACGTAATATAAAGTATATTCATCATGAAAAATGGCAAGAAATGATTAATCAAATTATTTCTTGTATTAAAGGTGGAGAAATTGAAAAAGCTCGCAAATTATGGGATGCGCTCGTTTTACAATTGAAAGATGAAGTTGATACCGCCATTATTGCATGTACCGATTTGAACGTGGTCGCGAGTGAGGATTTTGTTGATTCCTCTCAATGTCTTGCGAAAGCGGTTGTTAGGATGTATGTAGAAACTATAAGGGGATCCCAATAAATATACCTTTTGAAATGGGATACACATTTGACGAAAACCTTAGAGAAAAACCTATATCCCTTGCTGAAATGAAGCAAGGGATTGTATTTTTGAAAGAGCATTTACATGAAAGTTCGTTATACGGAAAAAACTCCGGATTAATCGGTGTTTATGAACGAATCGCCGGCAACCTTTCTGACAGTGAGTATTACTTACAGAAGGCCATTGAATATTACACACAAACAGACAACATCCAAGGGCTTTTTATTAACAAACTTCGCCTCGCACATACATATCATTGGAAAGGAAAATTTCCTGCTGCAAATACAATCTTTATCGAACTTCTACAAACACTACCAGACTTACCCGCTTATGAAGATTTTTTCTACCAACATTACGGAAAAAGTAAATTAGATGAGGGTGACTTCCAAACCGCCCTTACTTGTTTTCAAAAAGCGCTTCAAATTAGGCTACAAAAAGGAAATGAAGAGCTAATTCATTCAACTAAGTTTTGCATTACTTATTGTATGTCTCGCCGATAAAAATCCTTAAAAAACTTTTAACTTTCTTCACAATTCTTTCAAAGTATCCACACTTAATCTCGCTATATTAAATAAGTAGTTATTCATATAGGGAAGGTTAGGGGAACAGAGAGTATGAAAGTAAATCGTTCGCTTCATTACATTTTTTGGCGTTGGCATTTTTATGCTGGGCTTTTTATTACGCCGCTTCTTATTACATTGTCACTGAGCGGAATTGGGTATTTATTTCGGGAGGAAGTTGAAGATTTCATCTATAAAGATTTATATTTTGGGAAGAGTGCTCAAACAGAATCTATTTCGATGGCTGATTCTATTTCCTTAACAGAGAAAAAATATCCACATTATAGTGTGGCGAAGATTAGTGAGTTTAGTGGGGATTATAATACGAGACTTACGATTGCAAATGAGTATACTGGGCAACAAAAATATGTGTATTTAGATAGTAATAATCAAATTGTTGGGGATCAAAATGCAAGTGAAACGTTTGCCAATATCATGCGGGAATTACATAGTTCTCTTTTAGTTGGTGGCACTGTCGTCAACTATACTGTAGAACTTGCGGCATGCTGGACTATCTTTTTAATTGTAACTGGGTTGTATATGAGTATCCGCCAACTCAAAAACACACCGGCATCCAATAAGCGAGAAAAAGCAAAACGACGTCATTCTATTATCGGTATTATATTTACAATTCCTCTCGTTCTGCTAGTCGCATCTGGATTGCCATGGTCAGGATTTATGGGGAACCAAATTTATAAAATTGCATCTTCCAATGAATCACTCGGATATCCGAAATTGTATATGGCACCGCCTGAATCAAAGGTAAAAGAATTGCCGTGGGCAACTAGAAAAGAAGCTCCTCCTGAATCAAATTCAAACGAACCGAAAACAATTTCTGTCGATGAATTGCAAAAAGGAATCGAAATAAAAAAGCCATATGTTATTTCACTACCAGCTGATCCGAAAGGTGCATTCACCGTTTCGAAATCGAGCGGTTCCGGTATTACAGGTATGCATGTTGCACCAAATGAAGAAATAACAGCTTACTTTGATCAATATAGCGGAGAACTCATTTCCAAAACGGACTATCGTGATTATGGCTTATTTGCGCAATGGTTCACTTACGGTATCCCACTTCATGAAGGTCATTTATTCGGGTGGCCAAATAAAATATTATGCTTACTAACGACATTATCTTTATTACTTCTCATTTATTACGGAATAAAAATGTGGTTAGCAAGAAAACCAAAAGGGAAATTAGCAGCACCGCCAAAGCAAAGAGATAAGAAAAGCGTACTCGTTTTCTTTATCATGATGGTTATACTAGGTGCTGTCATGCCTTTATTTGGACTGTCTGTTTTAGTTATTTTTGCGATTGAACTTCTTATATATGTATTTTCAAAAATACGATCATAATGAAAAGAAAACCACTCTACATGAGTGGTTTTCTTCATCACTGCGCTGTTTTCTTTCGGTACATCTTCCCGTTCCAATAGAAGAATCGTGAAGTGAGGCCACCGTATTTTACAATGCGCCTTGCCATTTTGTGCATATTCTTTTGTGCTGATACTTTTTGATCTGATAAATAAATACCAAGTAACCCTCGGCTTACAAGGCGATGAAACTTCGCATGAGGCAAATCACCAATGCTCTTCTCTGCTTCTTCTACAAAGTGTTTCATCCGATCTAATATTGCTTGCTCATTTTCGTAATAACTACAGAAATTCAAATCCCCGCCAGCGCGGTCTTCTTCTTGATCAATGAAATAATCAAGTAAGATATGAAGTCCTTGTACGTAAGGGAAGTACCCTTGTCTAATTTTCACAATATCTTCATCATGTAATTCATCATGAAAGGCATATGCGACAAGACAGAATATTCCAAGTGTAGAACCGGCACATGCTGAAAATTCAAACCAACTCATCTCTGGTAAGTTTTCTTTATGCGCTTCAAACCACTTTTGTAATCGTGGTTCTCTTTCTTCTAATTTCACATGTTTATGAATTTGCAAATCACAATAATAACAAGCAAGTTCATGAAGAATAGGAGCAATTTTGTCATAGTGCTTCGTTTTCTTTAAAACATCTTGGCACGTTTCAACAAGTTCATCTAAATAACCACCATCATCTTGATCATCACGATAACGATAATAATTACCGCCACCTTCTACTTCAGGTGACAATGCCATTAACATCGATTCATGCAACGCGGCAAAATCATTCGGATCAAGTGATGTACTGCGATCACATAAATTATCTAAGTAGTCACTAATCGTTTGATATGCGACGATAAAACGAATACATTCCTCACGGTGTTCATTTGCTAATAGCGCTAAAATGCCACCGCCTTCGCAATGAAACGTTTTATGCTCAATACTTGCGATTGCCTGACTATGAAGCTCATCATTCGGAATATGGTAGGCACGCTCTTTCCACATCGCTAGCTCATGGTGTACAACCGGAAACACATCACGGTATACTTTCGCCATGAGCGTTATGGGATTACTCGGTACGTTCACTTCTTCCTTCATCTCCTCTATTCAATGTACAAATAATTTACTTATTTGTTTCTATTATGTTATTGATGCGTATTTCAGTAAATGACTGAATATAATTCAAAATTTCATCACGCTCATACTCGTTTAATAACTCATGATAACAATTCGGCCATTCTTTATATGCCTTATCACTTATTTTAACATTATCAAACCAAGTGCGGACACGTATTTTATCTACAAGTTTATCCTCACATGCTTGCATTAGCAATAGTGGAACATCTGGAAAATCACCTATTTTTTTATGAGCAATTTCAATAGACTTAATTAATTCACTATACCAACGTACTGATACTTTGCGCAAGAACAATGAATCATTCTCCATCGCATCTCTCACTTCATGGTTACGTGTTGACATTTCCACTGTAAGATTTGTTGCAAATTGCAATTTTGGAGCAATAATATTTAATATTTTTGAGGCAGCTTGAAGCGGTGCAGAAGGTGCAGCTAATACGCCTAAACATGGCGAACTTAAAATAATGCCGTCTACATCTTCTCTCTTTGTTTCTTGCATCATACGAATGACGATAAGACCACCCATACTATGACCAAATAGAAAAATAGGTAATCTGTACTTTCTTGCCTCTTTCACCCATAGTTTAACTTCCTCTATGTATTCATCAAACGAATCAATATGTCCTCTATTTCTTGAAGTCGTTCCATGTGACGGCAGGTCCCCCATCACGACGTGGTAGCCGATATGATTCCACATTTCCGCAACGGCTTCATAACGTCCGTGATATTCCATTGCGCCGTGTACAATAACGATTACAGCTTTCGCTTCCTCTGCTTCATAATTCCACATACGGCTCTCCTCCATTTCACTCTTTCTCATAATTTGATACACTGAAACTAGTCTCTAGGAAAGGAAGGCTTTACATGATATATCCTTACAAAGAAAAAAATCCGAAAATTACGAGTAGTGCTTTTATCGCTGACTATGTTACCATTACAGGCGATGTTTCCGTTGGCGAAGAATCAAGTATTTGGTTTAATACAGTCATACGCGGCGATGTATCACCAACAATCATTGGGGACCGTGTAAATGTACAAGACCAATGTACACTTCACCAAAGCCCACAATATCCTCTTATTTTAGAAGACGACGTAACAATTGGGCATCAAGTTATTTTACATAGCTGTCATATTAAAAAAGATGCTTTAATTGGAATGGGATCTATTATATTAGATGGTGCTGAAATTGGAGAAGGAGCCTTTATCGGTGCTGGAAGCCTCGTTTCACAAGGAAAGAAAATTCCACCGAATACGCTAGCTTTCGGTCGTCCAGCGAAAGTCGTTCGTGAGTTAACAGAGGAAGACCGTAAAGATATGGAGCGTATCCGCACACAATATGTTGAAAAAGGTCAGTACTATAAATCATTACAGAAATAAAATTCCGCTGCCATAAGATTGGCAGCTTTTTTATAAAAAAACTAACTTTTTCTTTACAAAACATTATTACTCCCTCAACAAAATCTTATTAAAATAAAAGCTAATATCTCCATATATATGTAAACGAGGGAGGAGAATTTTCATGAAGGTCAGTGGATTATATAAAATAGAATGTTACATTTTCAAAGGTATTAACCGATACTTTGATCAAAAAACATTAAATATCTTTTTCAGCAATATTACTCATATCGGTGGTGCTACTTTCTCCATCACACTCACACTGTTCTTTTTAATTTTCGCAGGTGGAACTTTGCACCAAGCTGCAATTGCAACTGCTATTTCGTTAGCAATTAGCCATATTCCTGTGCAAATATTAAAAAGATGGTATCCACGAAAACGTCCTTATTTAACAATTCAGGATGCAAAATATCCAGTCCATCCATTAAAAGACCACTCTTTCCCGTCTGGTCACACAACAGCCGTTTTCTCTGTCTTTATTCCATTTATTTGCTATAATCCAAGCTTATTTATTTTTCTATTACCGTTAGCATTATGCGTTGGTATTTCGCGCATTTATTTAGGGCTTCACTATCCGTCTGATGTATTCGTCGGTATGTGCCTCGGCACTTGCTCTGGCATCATCTCTTTTTATCAATTCATCCCACTTTTCACATAAAGGAGTGATATGATGAGAGTCGCCATTTTTACCGATACTTTTACGCCACAAGTGAACGGGGTTGCGAAAACATTAGAGCGGTTAACACGATATTTTCAGAAAGAAAAAATCGCCTATTCTGTTTTCGCACCTCAGCATACAGCTGAAGATAATTTCGTAGCGAATGTAAACAAGATGAGAAGTATCCCGTTAGCAATATTATATCCAGAATGTCGCTTTTCTTTTCCTACTCCGCGCATTAAACGAGAACTTCTTTCTTTTAAACCTGAAATGATTCACATTGCTACACCTTTCAACATGGGACTTTGTGGATTGTATTATGCAAAAAAGTTAAACATACCAGTTGTCGGTTCTTATCATACTGATTTCGATGCTTATTTACGCTATTACAAAATCGAATTTCTCTCCAATATGCTTTGGAACTATTTAAAGTGGTTTCATAGTCATATGCAAAAAAATTTCGTACCCTCTCCTGAAACATTACATCAATTAAAACATAAAGGCTTTCAGGCCCTCTCTATTTGGGGACGTGGTGTAGATTGCAATCTCTTTCATCCATCTTACAATACAGACCTATTCCGAAAAAAATATAATATTACAGCGAAATACGTCCTTTCCTATGTTGGACGGATTGCTCCTGAGAAAGATATTGATACGTTGCAAAATCTTATCGTTAAATCAGCACATACTCGAAGCGACATTCATTGGCTTATAGCAGGAGACGGTCCTCTAGCAACAAGTCTTCGTGAAGATGTTCCGAAAACAAATGTCACGTTTACTGGCTATTTACAAGGTGCAGATTTAGCTGAAGCATATGCTTGTTCTAACATCATGGTATTTCCATCAGCTACTGAAACATTCGGGAATGTTGTACTTGAATCGCTTGCATGCGGTACACCTGTCATCGGTGCAAATAGTGGCGGGGTTAAGAATATTATTACAGATGGAAAAACGGGAGTTCTTTGTCCACCAAAAAATGAGGACGCATTTCTATCATCCATTTATTCTTTATTACAAAATGAAGAAAAACTGGAGCAGATGGGAATGGCAGCTTCATCTTATGCGAAATCAAAAAGCTGGGATGAGATCTTTCGTGGCTTGCTTAACCAATATGAAGAAGTCCTTCAGCATAACGCATCAGAGTTGCTTGCTTAAATAGAAAAACTCCCTTCCAAAAAACGAAGGGAGTTTATTACACAGTTGTAAACTTTACTTGAATAAATGATACACAAGGTGAAATATCACTTTATTCTTATATTCATTATAATAAAAAACAAACATAAACAAACAGACTTGTAATAAAAACCCACAAAAATTAATATATGGTTATGCAGTATTTTAACTGTATAGTAATTTTAAGAATTCCCCTTAAAATCAACTTACTCACATACCTTTATACGGTAATTGTTCCCCAATTTCTGTATACCAAAAAACCTTTCATTCATTTGAAAGGTCTTTTTGAGCCTGCACATATTCTTCTTTCGTATTCACATTTATAAACCAATCTGCATTCGCTTGTACATCTTCACCAGCAATATATTTCACATTACATTGTGATAAAAGCTGACCCATACTTCTTTTTTCTTCTTGAAGCAAAGTATAAATCTTTTCTTTCACGCGGTTATGATACGCTGCAAGTAGCGGTTGTTTCCTTCCATTAATAATAGGTACAACTGCATCACACTCATCACCCGTTTGCTCCAGTAAAATGGTAAACCATTCATGCGAAACATTTGGCGCATCGCAAGGCATAATAGCATACCAATCTGCTTCTATGTATTCCATACCTGATACAATCCCTGCAAGCGGTCCATTCCCTTTATAGTGCGGGATATCTTCTATAACAGGAACTTGTACGAATTGCTCTACTCGCTCTTTTATATCAGAATGACTAATGACTACAACATCTTGGAGCGTCCTTGTCATCACTTTCAAAATATGCTCAATAAACGTACTCCCTTGCCAGCTCGCTAACGCTTTCGGCTCACCGAATCTACTCGACATACCGCCTGCTAACACAATTCCAGCCCATTTACTCATTGGCGATGCAGCTCAAATGTAATATGACCTAGTTCTGGTAAAATTAATTTATTCATCGCAAGGCGAACCGCTCCGCTCGATCCTGGCATCGAGAAAACTACTTTGCGCCCAATTGTACCACCAATCGCTCTACTTAACATTGCGCTGCTTCCGATATCTTCTAAATAACTAATCATGCGGAACAACTCACCAAATCCGACAATTTCTTTATCTAATAACGCTGATACTGCTTCAATTGTGACATCGCGTTTCGTAATACCAGTTCCGCCATTTGTTAATACAACATCTACGTCTTCCTTATGATAACCAGCTAACACAGCTTGCTGAATACTTTCTTTATCATCTTTTACAATTTCATAAGAAGTCACTGTATGGCCTGCTTCTTTTAACAATTCATGTAATAGTTGTCCGCTCTTATCTGTCTCTTCTGTACGTGTATCGGAAATCGTTACAATCTTGCAACGCACTTCTTTTGGCGCTTGTTTTTTATGTTCGGTTACGCTCATTTTTTATCTTTCCTTTCTTAAAGACTTTTCTTCATTTTATCATACATACCTTTACACAATTATGTATGAAGCCGATGATGCATCATGATACAATATAAGTATACTAATCCACAAAAAGGAAAATATAAAACATTCTTTCTTATCCCCTATAGACTTCACATCGTTAGCTATCCTTTAACTTTTCTTATATTTTCTACATAGTAGAATGCAGTTTTTAAAATTACACTACCAAATCAATCGGAGGTCTACCTATTATGGAACTATACAAAAAATTAACAACAACATTCATCCTCTTATTCGTCGCTTCCATCACTGTTGGCTTTTCTCTAAAAGGCGCAATTCCATACGCTACATTAGTAAGTATTCTATTCGCCACGCTATTTTTACTAAGCAGTGCATTTTGCGCGGGTAAAGCACGTCAAATGAAAGGTTGATTACATATGTTCCAGAAGAAACCAACCCTTTGCAAATCATGCAAAACAGAAATATAAACGTATGAAAAAATATATTGAGCTAGAAAGAGAAGTACATTGTCATTCATGTATTCAAATAATAAGTAAAAAAAATAAAAAAAGCTTTGCGCTCACTGCGCAAAGCTTTTTTTCATATATTATAGACCAGCTTGCTCTTTTAAAGCTGCAGCTTTGTCTGTACGTTCCCATGTTAGATCTACATCAGTACGTCCGAAGTGGCCGTAAGCTGCTGTTTGTTTGTAAATTGGGCGACGTAAGTCTAGCATTTTAATAATACCAGCTGGGCGAAGATCGAAGTTGTTACGAACTAGTTCTACTAATACGTCTTCAGATACTTTACCAGTGCCGAATGTATCAACTGAAATTGATACTGGTTGTGCTACACCGATTGCGTATGCAAGTTGTACTTCTGCTTTATCAGCAAGACCAGCTGCTACGATGTTTTTCGCAACATAACGAGCTGCATATGCTGCAGAACGGTCAACTTTTGTTGCATCTTTACCAGAGAATGCACCGCCACCGTGGCGAGCGTATCCACCGTAAGTATCAACGATGATTTTACGTCCTGTTAAACCAGCATCACCTTGTGGTCCACCAATTACGAAGCGGCCAGTTGGGTTGATGAAGAATTTCGTTTCTCCATCCATTAATTCTGCTGGAACTACAGCCTTAATTACATGCTCTTTTAAATCGCGATCGATTTCTTCCCATGTAACATCTGGATGATGCTGTGTAGAAATTACAATTGTATCTACACGTACAGGTTTACCATTTTCATCATACTCAACTGTAACTTGCGTTTTTCCATCCGGACGTAAGTATGATAATGTGTCATCTTTACGTACTTCAGTTAAACGGCGAGCTAATTTGTGAGCAAGCGAGATTGGAAGTGGCATTAATTCTTGTGTCTCATTACATGCGAAACCAAACATTAAACCTTGGTCTCCTGCACCAATTGCCTCAATCTCAGCGTCAGTCATTTGACCTTCGCGTGCTTCTAGCGCTTGGTCAACACCCATAGCGATGTCAGCAGATTGCTCATCGATAGATGTTAAAACTGCACAAGTTTCTGCATCGAATCCGTATTTTGCGCGTGTGTAACCAATGCCTTGAATTGTTTCACGAACGATTTTTGGAATATCTACGTAAGTAGAAGTCGTAATTTCCCCCGCTACCAATACTAAACCAGTTGTTACAGTTGTTTCACAAGCTACACGTGCATTTGCGTCTTTTGATAAGATCGCATCTAAAATTGAATCAGAAATTTGGTCACAAATTTTATCTGGATGTCCTTCAGTTACAGACTCAGATGTGAACAGATGACGTTTTTTTGTCATGTGGTAAACCTCCCTACAGTAATTGTATATATTGTACGGAACTCATCCTTAATTTGCCACAAACTGCGACATACATTTATTCTCCCACAAGCATACAGAAAAACCTTTCCTACTTTACATAGAGGAAAGGTTTAATTTGCTACTTGCATACTGCTTTTTGCCCTTCGCTCTTATCGTTCGAGACCTGTAGCCTCGCACAGGTTTTAGCACCTATTCACCTGTATTTACCACTACAAGTGAGGTTGCTGGGCTTCATCGGGCCTGTCCCTCCGCCAGCTCGGGATAAGAGAGTATCCGTCCCAACCTATACTAAAGAAATGATATTCATTTGTCAATTAATATTCACATTTTCCTGAAAGTTTTTCTCAATGCGCCTAAATTGAAATATTAATAAGGAAATAATGTATTCACACAAACAAAAAGAAATAAATAGTATACATTATTTATATAATTGTGTTATACTCTTGTTGGGGATTACGAGAAATATTTCATTAAATGAAAAGGATGGTATATAAATATGAGTACTGTGAATGTCCAAATTGGTTTACACGAATTATTGAACGGAAGCAATGCACAGATTCAACTAAGTGTTCCGCAATTAGTGGAAAAAGTATTAATGCGAAATGAAGGGAAATTGACTTCGACTGGTGCCGTTTCTGCTTCAACAGGAAAATATACAGGACGTTCTCCTAAAGATAAATTTATTGTGAAAGAAGCATCGGTTGCTGACAAAATTGCTTGGGGAGCTGTGAATCAACCGATTTCTGAAGAACATTTTAATAAATTATATACTAAAGTTTTAGAATACTTAAAAGAAAAAGAAGAGTTATTCGTCTTCAATGGATTTGCAGGCGCTGACCGCAATTACCGCCTACCAATTCAGGTTATTAATGAATATGCATGGCACAATTTATTTGTACATCAATTATTCATTCGTCCAACTGAAGAAGAATTAACAACTCATGAATCAGAGTTCACAATTGTTTCTGCGCCGAATTTCAAAGCTGATCCAGCTGTTGACGGTACAAACTCTGAAGCATTCATTATGGTTTCATTCGAAAAACGTATCGTACTAATTGGTGGTACAGAATACGCTGGAGAAATGAAAAAATCAATCTTCTCTATTATGAACTTCTTACTACCTGAACAAGATATTCTTTCTATGCATTGCTCTGCAAACGTAGGTGAAGAAGGCGACGTGGCACTATTCTTCGGATTATCTGGAACAGGTAAAACAACATTGTCTGCTGATCCAAACCGTAAATTAATCGGCGATGATGAGCATGGATGGTCTGATAACGGTGTATTCAATATTGAAGGCGGTTGCTACGCAAAATGTGTAAACCTTTCTCACGAGAAAGAACCACAAATTTTCGATGCAATCAAATTTGGATCTGTTTTAGAAAACGTTATCATTAATAACCAAACGCGTATCGCAGACTATAACGATACTACTTTAACAGAAAATACTCGTGCTGCATACCCTATGCATGCGATCGACAATATCGTACTGCCAAGTGTTGCTGGACACCCAAATACAATCATTTTCTTAACTGCTGATGCATCTGGCGTATTGCCTCCAATCAGTAAGTTATCAAAAGAACAAGCTATGTATCATTTCTTAAGTGGTTACACTAGTAAACTAGCAGGAACAGAGCGCGGTGTTACATCTCCGCAAGCAACATTCTCAACTTGCTTCGGTTCACCATTCTTACCACTTGATGCATCTCGCTATGCTGAAATGCTTGGTGAAAAAATCGAGAAACACGATGCGAAAGTATTCTTAGTAAACACTGGCTGGACTGGTGGCGAATACGGCGTTGGAAAACGTATGAACTTAGGTTACACTCGTGCAATGATTCAAGCTGCATTAAACGGCGAACTTGCGAAAACAGAAACAGCTAAACATGACATCTTCGGTCTTGAAGTTCCACTTCACGTACCAGGTGTACCTGACGAAGTGTTAATGCCTGAACAAACTTGGGCTGATAAAGCTGCTTACAAAGCAAAAGCAATCGAGCTTGCAAATGAATTCAAAGAGAACTTCAAAAAGTTCGACAGCGTATCTGAAGACATTATTAACTTAGGCGGTCCAATCGCTTAATTGCAAACTTTCTGTTGGAATAACCCTTTTACTCATATGAATAAGTGTCGTGTAACCGTAAAGTTCCGCGTACTCACCGACAAAACCCAATGCGGCTTAACGGTTCACACACTTACATAAAAAAGAAGCTTACGTTTTTTACGTAAGCTTCTTTCTATATCTTCTCTCTTCATCCGTGATGTAGTTCGGAAAAATTACAGAAAATTCATTTTATAATTATTCACTTTTCGTTTTTTATGATAAAATTTACATATACAGGAAAGGGTGAGTCCTATGAAAAATTTTTCTCGTACAGGAAAAATATTATTCAGTTATGGAGCCATTCAAATGTTTTGGGGACTTGTGATGCTTAACGTTAATTTATTTGAGCATACAAGTGAAACGATAAAATACATCATTCTAATTACCGGACTAGTTTGTTGTATTATATCCAACTTTTTCAAAGAACCTAAGGGTCATACTAATACTTGATTTCATATTAACTTACTGGAAGCAGAAACCTGTATTTTATGCAAAGCTACGCTTCCTGTTGTACTATCCATCGCCGGATTCTCTATTCCATCTAAAAAGATGCTTTTTATCTTTTTAGCTCTTCGTTAATTCTTTTTCATCTTTCATGCTATAGTATCCTAAATTAACAACAATTAAGAAATAGCCGCCCATAATCCCTACTGCAAATGCCCACATCACCATGTGGTGCTCAATTTCGTACATAATAATAGCACCTAAAATAGCCGCAGCAAAACGATTAAACATACCAAGCGTCGGTGCTTTCGTTTTCTTTACGATACTATCTCCAAGCTTCTCAATTCGTCTCCCTAAAAGCCAAACGCAATACATACTTACGATAAGTCCAATTCCAGCGCCTAAAAAATGTGCTGAAAACGGTGTTAACATCCATCCTATTAACAAAATACCTAGTATATAATACGATTGAATTTTAAATGACCTTAATGACATACTAATCATGCTGTTCTCCTCTTCAGTAATTTTTATCTATCCAACAAAAAATTTCTTTCAAGTTTATACTGCTTACATCCATTTCAATCAAATCAAAAACAACATAAACGATATATTTACGTTGTTTAAATGTTTTTAGGAAATAATATTATACAAGATTTCAAACATCATATTCTTATAATTTGTGACGTTTTTCCAAACATTTTTCGTCCATTTATGAAAAAAGTGATATCAATCTATGAACATACGGATATGATGTAATAAGCACACAAATAAAGGGGGCGTCTAATGATTTATTTTTTAATGGCTCTCATCCACCTTATTATCCCTGCACTTATTGGACTTTCATTGTATTGGTACACGAAAAACCATAGTATTTTCTACGCTGTCCTCGGTGTCCTTCTTCCAGGTATTATTCTTATCACACTCTTCCGTATTCCATTTTTAAACTTAATCCCACTTATTACTGCTATCTTATTTCTCGTCTTCTTACCAAAAATAAAAAAATAGGAAAGCAGATCATAGGTGATCTGTTTTCCTATTTTGATATAGGTTCCCCCGCAATAGAATGAACTTTTACTTTCTCCGATTTCACAAACCATAGACCGAAAAAAATGATAATTCCACCGATTATTTGTTGAAACGATACATATTCATCTGCCCATACAGCTGCAAATAAAACAGCTACAAGCGGCGTTATATACATATATACCATCGTATGTGACGCCCCAATTTTTTGAACACCAACATACCACATCACTAAACCAAATACCGTTACAAAGAAAATCGAATATAGTAAAGCAAATAATGTCATTCCATGTGTAATGTGAAATGGCATTATAAATACGTGTGGTCCACTTAACAATAAGAGCGGAATCGCACCAACTAATGCTGACCATGCGGTAACACGTAGTGCTGAATATTTTTTAATTAATGGACCAGCTAAAACAGGATAAAGCCCCCAGCATATTGATGTAATGAGCCCAATCCCATTCCCATAAAAAGAACTAGCAAGTGAATGCCCTGCTACTAAAACTAATGCTGCCCCACCAAAAGCAATCATAGAACCGATTAACTTTCGAGAAGAAAATTTTTCTTGTTTCAAGAAAATCGCAAATAACGTTGTAAAAATAGGTGAAATAGAAATGAGTAAAGAGGCATTTGTAGCGGATGTATATTTGACAGTTTCCATAAATAATGTTTGATACAGTATAATACCTACAACGCTAACGATGATTAATCTAGGTATATCCTTTCGCTCCATATAAATCGACTTTTCAATAAAAAATGTAAGAAGTAACATAAGCGGTGCCGCCGATATCATCCGAAGTGCAGTAAACTCAATTGCTGTAAATTCTAAAAGTCCATATTTCGCAATCGTAAAATTAATACCCCAAATAATAACGACTGTTAAAAGTAATAACTCAATTCCCCATCTTCTCATGCGTATCCCCTCCGCAAATAAAATTATACAGAAAATTCAATCATATGTACATTTCATTATGTGAAAAGATCTTTATATCTTGCGAACCTTTTGGTACATGAAATTATATCGGCGATTTTCTGGATATATCAGCGCAACTCCGATTATATCGGCGATTTTCTAAATATATCGGCGCAACTCGAATTATATCAGCGATTTTTTAAATATATCGACTTACCAACAAAAAACGATAATAATAGCGACTTATCCAATAAAAAAAGGTGGTTCCAAAATACATTTTGGAACCACCTTTCCTTTACTACACTCGAACGTGTAACTTCATATTTGGATTATAAAACTGGCTCGGACTCTTCAACTGAAAAGTTCCTCCACCTTCATGCCAATCAACTGTTAACTTATCATCCATAAATACAAGCTTTGTGCGATCTGCGATAAAGCTAAACTGACTTGATTCAATATCTACATCTCGCTCATCTTTTTCTGCTACAGCTACTAAATCAATGATGCCGCTCATTACACAACCGCAACCTTCATTATCGTAAAATAACTTTATATATTTCGCTTCACTTGGAATCGTATCCATAATCTTTTTATATGCTGTTTCTGTTACAGTAACGTACATATGTTATTCATCCTCTCTTCTCATATCATTCATATATTGTACCACTATTTTTCTCGGAAAATATATACAGAAAATTAAGAACGATATACGGTATATGTACTAAAGGAGGTTGTATCACTTATGCTCAAATTACTGCGATACCCCATCTTCTTAGGCCTACTCGGTAGCTTTTTAATTTCTAGCGGAATGGTATTACAACATACACTTCCCTATTCTCCTTCTCCTGGTTGGATTTTAGGTTTTATTTGTTTCCTATCCGCTTCTTATTTTGCTATAAAAAAATAAAAATCACTTTAAAAATGTACGATTGATTTACAGTTAATTTTGACGTAGATGTTACTTTGGTTCCACAAGAAAAATGGTGGTTCTAACGGAAACACTGGGCCCACCGGTAGCACCGGTGCTACTGGTAGTGCCGGACCTTCCAGTGCTGGTTTCCAAAGTACCACCGCCTTTAGTCTAGCAGCCGCTCCCAACTATAAAAAAGGACAAGTTGTAACTTATACGAGTAGCGGCTATGTTGTAAAGAAAGATGCGCCTCAAGGTTTTCCTAATATATCTCCAGATTATATCGTATTAGTGAAAAGTGGACCTACGGGGAGTACTGGACCTTCTGGGAGCACCGGGCCCACTGGCTCTACTGGGCCGACTGGCACTGCGGGTAATGCTTCAGCAAAAAGTATTGTGTTTCAAGGAACAAACGCTGGTTTTCAACGTATAGCGGGTTCTCCTGGAATTGACTCTAATGTTATTCCATATGTCACTGTTGGATCTGGTAGTATAGTTGGTTTTGCTGCGTCTATAAATGTAAATAACTTACCTGCTGCTGTTTATACGATTGATATTTGCAGGAATGTCCCCACAAACCTCACTGCCCCTACCTCTAGTTACATTCTATCTACTATTACCGTAACTACTACTGACAAAATTACCGGAACTATAGTATTTTCCATTAAACCGACAGATACTGGCTCGGGACAAATTCAAGTGTTTAATCCTACTCCAGCAATAGGTCCCGCTACTATAAATTGGATTAGCGTTACAACTGGAAATCCAGTTTCTAGAGAAGATGCTATATCTCTTTATATTAACCCTGGAATTACTGAAAGTGCAGTATATTCTATTTTTCTAATCACTAATATTTAGTTCTCTCTTAAAAATAATTTATTTAACAAAAAAGAGATCACTCTCAAATAAGTGATCTCCCTTTTAAAAATAGTTTTTCATGATGTCGGTAATATAACCTTCACAGTCGTTCCAACCCCAACTTCACTTTTAAAACTCATTTTACCGTTGTGGTCTTTAATAATTTTTTCTGTAACTACTAAACCTAAACCAGTTCCCGTTTCTTTTGTTGTGTAAAAGGCTTCATTTAGCTTCGGAATTTTGTCTTTTGGAATACCGCAACCCTCATCCTTAACTTGAATAATGATTGCATCTTCTACAGTCACTTTAATCGTAATCGTTCCGCCAACTGACATTGCTTCAATCGCATTTTTAATTAAATTAAAAAATACTTGTTTTAATCGTTTTTCATCGCATGTAATTAATGGTATGTCTTTACTATAAATACCTTGTATGTGCACGCCTTGATTTAAAGCAGGCTTCCCCATAACTCGAATAACATAAGCGATAATCTCTTCTATATTATGAACTTCTGATTCTATTGATTTAGATTTCTCAAATCCACTAAGTTCTATAGCGATTATATGAATTCGTTCTACTTCTTGCTTCATAATATCACTATATATTTTATCCTCTGGATATTTAATCGCTTGCTTATTTACAAATTTATCCAAATTAGCTAGTGGTCTTTTAATTTTGTAACCAATAACTGTAGCCATTTTCCCAACAGTTGCTAGCTTTTCTGTTTGTTGTATTTCTTTATCCATCATCTCAAGCGTACGAACGTAAGATTGAAACCTCAAAAACATAATCCAACATATGACAGTAAATACGCTATATAATGCCATCGGGATTAAAACGAGTGAAGAGTGAATAATGATTCCTATGAGAGCGTATTTTCCAACAAGTATGCTTGGGACTAGCCAAAAATATCTTTTGTTCACAAAGAGTGGGGCAAATAAAATAAAAAATCCTTCTACTATATTCCCACCATCAAACTCAGCATCACTATCGTAGTAAATCATAAAATTATGGATAAAATCTAATAGGTTATATCCAATTAGTATAATATACTTCACTGCAAATGGATTCTTCCATTTCATGAAATATACTCCAATACAAAATAAGATCACCATTAGAAAATAAAGCCATAAACCTAAACCATCTTCAAATTGTCCTACTCCTTCTTGCTCTCCTCCTATTAAAGGTACAATAAATTCGTAGGCAAGATCGTATACAAAAAATATAATAAAAAATAAACTTAAAAATATTTTCAGCGCCTTCATTTCTTCATTTTTAAATATATCGTCTTTATTCATATGGTAACTCCTAGCTTTTCTCCCACTTGGATTTCACTATTTCCACGTTGCTTCGGGAGAATGATATCTATTCTGGTTCCAATATCTCTTTCACTTGAAATATGTAATTCACCAAGATGCTGCTCAGTAACAAGCCGATTCGCTACCGTAAGTCCCAAACCAATTTTATCTTGTTTCGTTGTATAAAAGGCCTCTGTAACACGAGCTAAATTTTCTTTCTTAATACCGTAACCATTATCGATTACACTTAGTATTACATAATCTTGTCCTTTATTTTCTAACCGTAACTCTAATATGCCACCTTGCTCCATTGCCTCCAGAGCATTTTTTATGACATATAGAAAGACTCCTCTTATTTTCCGCTCATCACATTCAACTTCTATCGTCTTTTCTTCCACATTAGAAATAAGCTGAACGTTGCATTCATTCATTTTTTCGCGAAGAATTGTTACTGCTTGTAATGCAATTTCACCTATATTATATTTCTTATAAATAGAAGGTTTACATGTAGCAACTTCCATCAATTCACTTATCATATTATTCATATTTTCTATTTCAAAAATCATCTGTTTGTAAATAGGGTCCTCTGCATGCTTCTCTCGTTGTAATTGCGTAAACCCTTTTAATGAAGCAAGTGGATTTTTAATTTCATGTCCCACTGTCGCTGCCATTTTTCCGATCACTGCTAATTTTTGTGATTCACTAGCAATCTTAATACTTTTCTTTACCGCTGAAAGGTATTGTATAAAGCGATTTAAAATGATATATGCCACTATTAATACGAGTGTATACATAATGAGGAACATAAACGCTTTTACTTCCTCTAATACAAATAAGTAAATTACATATTTCGCTACAATAGTTGAAAGTACAAACACAAAATATTTTTTATTTAAAAATATAGGTACAAAGAAGATGAGAATAATTTCTATTATATTTACCCCATCAAATGCCGCCTCATTATAAAGAATATACGAAAGTATATTAGCAATCTCTATTCCTAAGTATGCAAATATACATGCATATTTAACGAAATTCGCTTTCTCTTTCTTTATTAAATATACATTCACACCAAGTATTGCTGTTCCACAAATAACTTGCCATAATATGCTATGTCCCTTATCCGTTAGTGATTTATTTTCTAATACAATTGCATATAAAACTTGGTATGAAACAACTATGACATATAGCACCCACAAAAGGATTTTTGCATTCCTTTCTTCTTCTTTATATGATAAAAAACTTTCTTTCACTTCAACACCCCTTCAAAATAATATCTCGAAGAATACCATTTATTATAATAAATGATTTTCTTAGACAAACAAAGAGAAATCGAACATTTGAGGGAAATCATGCCAATACAGCGAATTATCTTCAGGCTATATAAGCATAAAAGCTATAAACAATAATACTTATATTATGGGCGCAAAAAAATAAAAAAGCATAACAACGCTTTTGGGAAAGAGTGTATGAATAGGAGGATCATTCATGTTTGTTACCGTCGAGAAAGATGTGCATATTTTTGTGCAAGACGTTAATCCCGGACCCGGTAGTAAAACTGTTTTCTTCGTCCATGGCTGGCCTTTAAATCATCAAATGTACCAATATCAACTCAATGTGTTACCACAGCACGGTTTCCGCTGCATCGCTATGGATATACGCGGAAACGGGCAATCTGATAAACCGTGGACTGGTTACACATACGATCGTTTAGCAGACGATATCGCCATTGTTCTGGAAGCACTTCAAGTAGAAAATGCTACATTAGTTGGTTTCTCAGTAGGTGGTGCTCTTTCTATTCGGTACATGTCTCGCTATAATGGTCATCGTATTTCTAAACTTGTATTAGTCGATGCTGTTTCCCCCTCTTTCGTTAAAAATCAAGAATCTCCCTATGGTGTCCCAAAAGAACAAGCAGATACCCTTATTAATCAAATGTATGCCAATCTGCCTAAATTTTTAAATGATGTATCTTTATCATTTTTTAATAGAAACTTAGGATCTGCTACATTAGAATGGTTTTCTTATCTCGGTATGCAGTCTGCTTCCTACGCTCTCATCAAAATATTACAAGCAGCCGCAAATGAAGACGTAACAAAAGATTTAAGTAAAATTAACGTCCAAACAAAAATATTCCACGGTATTCACGATCAACTTATCCCTTATAAAAGCGCTGAACTCACACAAAAGCGGATTAAAAACTCTCAGTTACATCCTCTTACAAATAGTGGTCACGGTTCTCCAATCGATCAAGCGGATGAATTAAATGAAGAACTTATAAAATTTTTACGTTCATAAAAACCTATGCCAAATCGCGTTGATATGAACGCAGTTTTTGAAAAGATTAAAATTTACATATTTCTCACAAATCAATCAATAAAACGATTTCATTTTCATTTATACTAAATGTACAGGTAATACTCCCTAAACCCAGCTTGTCTGGTTACCCCGTTAAATACTATAAAAAAGAACTTGTATCGTTATACAAGTTCTTTTTGTTTTTCTATTTAAAAAGTATATCTTTACTATACTGCTTTCCAGCAAGTAAATCATATTGGAGCATTTTATATTGCTCTAACATTTCTCTTTGTTCTTTTGTTAAATCTGTTATCTCTTCCCCATCTTTATTAACCTTTAACTCATCTCTCAGAACCGGTATTTCTTTATGCATTTCCGATAAAAATTGATAAAATGGTGATTGATTTAATCCTGCATAATCAAAAACAAGACTAGAAAAATAAATTGGACTTACTAAACCTAAATTGTCATTTGGCAAATCGAAATTCGCATACATTAACAATGGTGTTTCTGACATAATTAATCTTTCTCTCACCGTCTCTTCATTTTCTATATATCCTGCTTCTTTATAAATAGATTTGTTAGTTCCTAACATAGGTAAATGATCTCCAAAGAAGACTAATAAAGTAGGCCTGTCTAACTCATCAAGCTGCTCGATTAAATATTGCAACGCTTCATCCGACAGTCTTACCCCTTCTGTATATGCTTCTAATTCCGCTTTCGATTCCTCTTCTGTTAATCCACTAATTTCTATTTTATTTTCACCAAACATATTTGGTGTATATGGAAAATGATTTTGCATCGTCACCGCATGAATAAATGTAGGTTGTTTTCTCTTTTTTAATTCATCTATTATTTCTTTACTCATAGATAAATCACCAATATTATCTCCAACTACTTCTGTATTTTTCATCGTGTCTTCTGCATTAAAATTATCGAATCCTAATGTTTTATATACATCTTCCCGTTTATAAAACGATCGATTAAAGGCATGAATTGCACTTGCATAATACCCTTGCTTTTTCAATTCACTTGCAATAGATGGAACTTCTTTCTGACTTGGAATAGCTTGTTGATACGGTATAGAACCTGGCATTAAAAGGCTCATCGAGTAACTCGTTAATGCTTCAAATTCTGTATTCGCTGTATTCCCTCCAAATGTAGGAGCTATTGTTTGTCCCCCTGGGAAATTCTCTGTATAACGATGTAAATTCGGCACTGGATCTTCGCTAAATGAAAGATTCGTTAATTTTGTCGGATCCCAAAATGCTTCACTCATAATATATATAATGTTCGGCTTCTCTGCCTTTTTTTGCGCTTTTACTTTACCACCATATTGCTTTTCTATATCCTTTGCAATTTGCTGCATATTTTCTTTTGAATATTCCTCTGGCTCTTTTATGACTGTCGTATCTAAATTACTTAAAAATCCTATAACAAAACCATTCCCCTTATAATTTGAAGCTTGATTCCATGCGCGGATGTCTACCCCAGCTTTTGTAAATATATTATTCATAAAAGTAGTAGGGTAGTTACTATATGCATACAACATAAACGCAGAGCCACATATTAAAATTATCCTTATAATAATATGTGATTTTATAACTGGAATGTATTTTCTTATATACATAACTATAAATATAAGTAAAACAATACTAACTATCATCAGAAACATATTCCAAAAACTGAAATAATCCATAACCATCGGTATAACGGAATTCATATGGCCAATCTGTGTAAAATCAGACGGATAGAATGGCTCCCCTCTAAAAATGAGCTTAAAATGGTTCACCATCACAAAAATAATCAAAACTAAGCTAGTTATCGTTGTACTTAAGAAAACTTTTCCAATCAAATTATATGCAAAAACATATAACATATAAATAAATAATAGGCTTAATATATACTGTCCATATTGTAAATACACCCATGTATTTACTACTATAAGATTCATATCCTCCTGTATCAGGATATACATCCAATTCATTGTATGAGCAATTAAAAATAATACGACATAAACTCGAATAGCTGGCCTAAGCTTATGACTGATACCTTTATTTAAATGAATGATGTATAGTAGTACACTCCACAAAACAATAATGAGTATACTTAGCTGGATTTTCCCATTAAAAAATTCTTTAGTTTTCTCGAATTCGAAAGACCTTAACATAACAAAAAACAGCGTTTCTAAACAAATCGCCCACATTCCACTAAGAATGATAGAAATTAGTAGGTTCTTCCTCGGCTCCTGAGGAGAAAAACTAAGATAAAATTCATCTCTTCTTCGTTGTTGTGTTAAAACATTAAAAAGCAATTTATTCCCTCTTTCCTTTACCCCTTCGTCTCGCATCAAAAAACATATTGTCCTATACAAAATAACATATTTGTATGCAGTTAGTCTCCCTATGTGTTTGTATTATACATGTATATCCTTAATTTCCCCTTAAAAAATACAACTTCTTCATCTCTTCTATATTCTAGTAGCATAATAAATAAACTATACTTTACAAAATTGTTATCATAAAAAAAGAACCTATCAACACTGACAGGTTCTCCTTTATTTTAATAGAAATGGGCATATTTATTACACAAGAGAATACATCCATACTTTCCATATAATACATACAAGTACGATAACTACAAAATCAAAAAGATCTAATCTCGGTCCCTTTTTCATATTCATCTCTAGCCACATATGAACACACTTTATTTTTGTATACTTTTGAATGTTGCTCTTTGCAAATCGGTAAACGAGTACTTGCATAATAAAAAATCCGACTACGAAAATAAACAATAAAATGAGAAAATCGACCACAAAATTCCTCCCTATTTTTGCAGCGATTTTTCTACTATCTGATTTCTCAAAACCCACTCTTCAAATTGAGCACTTCCAAATTCCCAGCTAAGATCACGAGCATGTACAGAAAAAACGTAATAACCAGCATATTCGTCCATAAATCTACCTGTTTCGATCTCATCTTTCTGAAGACCATATGCTCCAAAATTAAAATACACATCCCACACGTCTTCATCCTTCCGCTTATAAGCAATCGATTCCATATCACATTCTGTTCCGAAATAATCAAGATGTAAATGTACGCTATCATCATATTCGTACTCCATTTTATCACCCCTTATATTTGTACTTCTTTATCACCCAAAAAATTCCTGCTATCTACACTCACATATGGGCACTTACCTACATATCATGCTTGTAGAGTGACTTCTAGGAGGTGTTATATAGTGAAAAAATTAATAGCTGTTTTTTGTATCATGTTACTAGCTGTTTTCACATTTGCTGCTTGCAGTAGTAAAAAAGAAGGTACGAAAGAACAAACTCAAAACATTCGGGTCGGCGAAGTTACCCATTCTCTCTTCTATGCCCCGTTATATGTTGGGATTAAAAAAGGATTTTTTAAAGATGAAGGATTAAATATTGATCTACAAACAACAGCTGGCGGAGATAAAACGATGACCGCCCTATTATCTGGCGGCATTGATATTGCTCTCGTTGGTTCTGAAACGTCCATTTACGTTCATCAACAAGGCGCAAAAGACCCTGTCATTAACTTCGCACAGCTTACACAAACAGATGGAACATTTTTAGTTTCACGTAAAAAATTAGACTCTTTTAATTGGAATGACGTAAAGGGTGTTACGTTTTTAGGACAACGTAAAGGCGGCATGCCGCAAATGGTTGGAGAATACGTTTTAAAGAAAAATGGCATTGATCCTCACAAAGATACAAACTTAATTCAAAACATCGAGTTTGCTAACATTGCAAATGCCTACGCATCTGGTACGGGAGAATTTGTACAGCTCTTTGAACCGACTGCAAGTATATTCGAAAAAGAAGGTAAAGGTTATATCGTCGCTTCGTTCGGAAATGAATCGGGTACTGTTCCTTATACATCGTTCATGGCAAAAGAAAGTTTCTTAAAAAAGGATAAAGCTGCTGCTGAAAAATTCACACGTGCTCTCTATAAAGCGCAGCAATGGGTTGATACTCATAGTCCAGAAGAGATTGCTGAAGCCGTTTCTCCGTTATTTAAAGACACTTCAAAAGACATTACAGTAAAAGTAATCGAACGGTATAAAAAGCAACATTCTTATGCGACAAATCCGCTATTAGATGCTGAAGAATGGAAACAGCTCCAAACGATTATGAAGGAAGCTGGCGAATTACAAAAAGAAGTTCCACATGAAGCGCTCGTCAATACAAAAATTGCCGAAAGCGTTATTAAGAAATAGAGGCGAAGTGTATGAGTTTTTTACAAATACGTAACGTTTCTCACTGCTTTTTCGCAAAAGAGAATGCCAAACTGATTCTCGAAGATATGAGTTTACAAGTAGAAGAAGGCGAATTCATTTCGATACTCGGTCCAAGTGGTTGCGGCAAAACGACACTCCTCTCCATTATTGCTGGGCTGCTTGATCCAATTGAAGGTATCGTCTTTTTAGATGGTGAGCCCATTACAACAAAAACTTCATCTATGGGGTACATGTTGCAGCAAGACTACTTGTTTCCTTGGAAAACAATTGAAGAAAATATTATGCTTGGACTTCACACCCGAAAAATTTACAATGAACAGACGAAAAAACATACTTTACAGCTTTTAAAACAAGTCGGTCTACATGACATAGAAGAGCAATACCCTCGTGAACTATCCGGCGGTATGCGTCAACGTGCCGCTCTCGTTCGAACGTTAGCGACCGACCCCAAAATTTTATTGCTAGATGAACCATTCTCAGCGCTCGATTATCAAACGAAATTGAAACTAGAAGATCTCGTTTTCAACTTACTACGTAAATATAAGAAAACTTCACTACTCGTGACACATGATATTGAAGAAGCAATTGCGATGAGTGATCGTATTTATTTACTACAAGCAAATCCCGGAAAAATTGCAAAAACATTTATCGTCCCAGAAAGCATCCGCTCTTTATCACCGTTAGAATCACGCCACCACCATGACTTCCCATCCCTCTTCCAAGATATATGGAAGGAGCTGGAACGCCTTGGATAATATAAAGCAACTACATGAACAGTTTCGGAAGAAAGAACGCAGACGCGCATGGTTAGCCAGGTCTTTACAACTTTTACTGCTCATTCTTTTCTTTGCACTATGGGAAATAGCTAGCAAAAAAGAGTGGATTGACCCTTTACTCTTTAGCTCTCCTTCAAGCATTTGGGATCTCTTCCTTAGTAAATGGCTTGACGGTTCGCTTTGGGTCCACATATGGACGACATTACTTGAAACGGGAGTAGGCTTCATTCTTGGAACAGTGCTCGGAGCCATTATCGCTACTTTCCTTTGGTGGATACCACTTCTCGCCCGCGTACTTGATCCATATCTCGTCGTCCTAAACGCCATGCCAAAAGTGGCACTTGGTCCGATTATCATTGTAATCTTCGGCCCAAATATTTCTTCGTCAATTGCAATGGGAGTAATCATTTCCATCATCATTACCATTCTCGTTATTTACAGCGCATTTCAAGAAGTCGATTCTAACTATATAAAAGTGATGGACACATTCGGCGCAAATAAATGGCAATGTTATAAACAAGTAGTTCTCCCTGCATCCTTCCCAGCCATTATCTCAACGTTAAAAGTAAACGTTGGTTTATCATGGGTCGGCGTTATATTCGGCGAACTTCTCGTCTCTAAACAAGGTCTTGGCTACTTAATTAGCTATGGATTCCAAGTATTTAATTTCACGCTCGTCTTACTGAGCGTATTACTCACCTGCGTCCTCGCCACACTTATGTATGTGTTTGTTGAGGCGTTTGAAAAACTTCTAATTGGGAAACGAAAAAAAAGCTGACTTAGGACGATAAACTATAGTCAGCTTCTTTCTTTTACTTTTTATCACACATCTTTGTTTCATTTTTAACGTTTCCATCCGCAACCGTAACTGTATGGAAACAATCTTTCACACGTACTGTAACGACATTATCTTTTCGATCTATCACATGATAATCATTAAACTTTTTATCCAATGCACTACGAATTTGCTCCCCTTCAAAAATCGGAAAACCGTGAGACATTACCCAAATGAGACCAGCAACAGCAAGAATCGTTTTCATACGTTTCATTACCTCCTCGAGAGTAAACTTATAGCCCCTACAACACGCGCATTATAATTGTGTCTAAATTGTGACATTTTTATACTAATTCTATTTTATAGTGATAGTTCCTTCTTCTTTTTAATAAAAAAGACAGAATTTTCAATTTTATCAACATAAAAAACGCAAAGAACTAAAATTCTTTACGTTTTCTTGGCTAAAATATACAACTCGCATTAATGTCCACTTTGTTGCTCTATCGTTTTCGAAACATCATATAATCCCGACAACACTTCCGCTCTCATTTTTACAAGCTCGGGGAACTGATAAAAGAACGCAATTTTTTTATACTTTAACTCCGATCCTTCTTTCACCTTTTTGGAATCTTGCAAAATAAACGCTGTAAACGTATCAGCAATATCTTCTGCTACATTTGTCGTTCCATACTGTGAGACAAACTCATCTTGCTTTTCTTTAAAAAACTCAATTTGAGTTTCTTCACTTTCTTCTACTTTCTTTTCTGTCCACTCCTGCTCAATAGGCTTCCAGAAAGAGTTATAAAATTGATTAATATAAGATTTTTCCTTCGCACATCCCTCTTGTAAGAAAAGATTTCCACATTTATTTTGGTACGTTAAAATATCTTTATCTTCTTCAAAAGCCTTTACATAGTTTTCATCTACGGGTATTTGCTTATGCCCGAGCGTCAATACGTGAGCTGTCTCATGAATTAATGTTTTCATCACTTCATCGATATTTACCGCAGAATCAAGTGTATCTAGGCTAAGAGTCCAGTCTTTCGGATTCTCCATACTCGGCATAACATGGGCAACAACACCGTCATAACCATCCGTTATTAAATCAAATTCTGTTATATTCCCGCGATATTTAGCTGGAATGAGTGTACGATACATATCCCATAAGTCTTCATGATACCCTCTATCTTGACGTTGTTGTAGCACCTCTTCTTTCGCTTCTTTATCTTCAGCGAATACTTTATTTAAACGTTTCCGTTCTATTTTTTCAAAATAAGGATCTACAATTTCATCACCATCGATATAATAAGAAGCTAAAAAGAAATAACTTTCATCATCCTCATCATCTTTTTTCTGCTCTACCTCTTTCGTATCCGCACTTTCATGCTCTTCTATTTCATAATCTTCTACTGCTTCAAGCTCAGATAATCCATTTATTTTTTCATATACTTTTTGAAGTTTCTTATCTCCTATTTCCATACATTCTTCTTCTGTTTTACACACTTCTTTTTCTTTCACACTCTTCATAGAACTTTCGCATCCTGCTAGTAAGCCGATTGCAACGATAACCCCTACTAACTTGCCATACAGTCTCTTCATACAGTCCTCCATCAATACATTCTACAAAAATATAATAATCATTTTTTAACGAATATGCGATAATTAATTATATAAACTGTAAGGAGGTTTCCCATGATTCGAGCAGTCTTATTCGACTTAGATGGAACACTATTAGACCGTCGTCAATCTTTAGAACAATTTATTCATGATCAATATAATCGCTTTACCTCTCACTTAATGAACATAGAAAAATTCGAGTATTGTTCTCGATTTCTCGAACTAGATAATAATGGCTATACGTGGAAAGATAAAGTCTATGCTACTCTTCTTTCCGAATACAACATTACCACTTTAACACCAGAGCAACTACTGCACGACTACATTACTAACTTCCAACATCATTGTATCCCTTTCCAAAACATGCATGAATTACTTCAACGTTTAACACAACAAAATATTAAAATTGGCATTATTACAAACGGCTTTACTGACTTTCAAATGAACAATCTTTGCGCATTAAACATACATACGTATACAAATACAATTCTCGTTTCCGAAGCGGAAGGAATTAAAAAACCGCATCCTGAAATTTTCGAACGAGCTTTAAAAAAGCTAGATGTTAAGGCCGCAGAATGTCTTTACGTTGGAGATCATCCAGAAAACGATGTGCTTGGTTCTGAACAAGCAGGGATCCTTGGTGTGTGGAAGAGAGATTCATTTTGGGATGACTTTGAGCATCCACGTGTAGTGAACGATTTGTTAGAGGTGCTTTCGTTTTTAGAGGTAAAGATGAAAACAATATGATAGTACATGGGATTTTATTAGCGATATGGCAAGAAATATTAACTTATCAACAAAAAATCATAAAGGAAGGGGAGGCCGTTATTCAAAAACGCCTCCCCTTTCTTTATGATTCATATACTGTAAACTGCGGTTTACTCGGATGATCTTTAACTTGCGCATCATCTGGAAACTTTGAAACTTTTTGATATAAAGCAATGTCACCGATACAACCTGCTGTTAGTAAAATCCCTAAAAATGAGATGGATTGCATATTCATAGCTAATCCAATTACAATTGGCAAAATTCCAGTTGGTAAAAACGGCAGCATTAACACTTTCTTCATTTGCTTTACTGTAATCGCCTGTTTAGAATGAGCATATGCAACACCTAATTTCCAATTGACGCCCCATGTTAGTTCACTCCACGGAACACCTCCGATATAACGAAATCCAATTAAATGTATTGCCTCATGAATACAAACGAAAACAATCATTCCAATAATCAAAAGAAACATAACGGGCAATGTAAATTCAAATTGAACCCCGCCTGAAAGAAATATATGCAAATAACCAATTCCAAACGCCAAAGCGAATATTATAAGAAATGCATAGACATTTAATTTAACCATCGAAACAGTAACAGTCGTTTCTTTTCTGTTATCCATCTTCCCCCTCCTAAAATGTAAATATATCTTTACAAAATTGTATAATATACCCAAAACGATGTAAAGATATACTTACATTTATCCTTACACATAAAAAAAGAAACCGGCCACTTTACTTCGTAAAACAGCCGATTTCTTCTATATGTTTCATCGTACGCGCCAATACATCGTCGCGCATTATAAAGCTAAATTTTCTATCCGTTTTAATGTTGTCAGGAATGTCTGTTAATAAAACAGATCCTTTCGTTTCTTCGTAATGCGTATGTGCTTCTACCGCACTAATCGTTGCAAAATAAATGTTTTTAATGATTATTTTGTCTTTTCCAGATACTTTATATTGTCCTAAGTAAGTTAAATCAGAAACTATGCCGCCAGTTTCTTCATGAACTTCTCGAACTGCCGCTTCTTCCGGTGTTTCCCCTAGTTCTACTTTACCACCTGGAAATTCAAGACCGCGACGTAAATGATGTGTTAATAACCATTGATCCCCGTACCGGCATACAACCCAAACATGCTTTGGCTCAGGAGAAAATGGATAACGTTCAAACGATAATTGTACAGTGTTGTGGTAATAATCTTTAAATTTGTACATGCCATTACTCCCCTATTGATGGTTACAAGTTTTTCCTACCACAAATTGTAGCATATTCTCGCTTTTCTGCATAATATTATCCAATTATAATCCATTGATTATTCCCATTTGCGCGACTAATTCTTTCGTCTCATGATTTCCTAAATCGTAAATCATTTTATATGCTTTTTGTAGTTGTTCATCATATCGGTCATTATTAGAATCGTGATGATACTCAACAAATGGAACGTGGGAGCGTACAAATGAACCTAAATCCTCTACATACGCTTGATCGAAATACTCTCTTAACTCCGTAATTTCCTCATCACTTGCGGAAATCTCAAAATTATACGTATCCGCCGTCTTCACTTGTGAAATTTGACCGTTTCCTATTGATATATAATATGTTTTTTTCTGTTCCATGTAACGCCCTTCTTTCATCCTTTTTATTTCTATTGTTTTCATCAATTACAAAATTATGTAAAATAAAGAAAAGGAGGGATTCCATGTTTAAAATATTAATTATCGGTATTATCATCGTCCTAGTCATCCTCGTACTCTCCGTCATGACGATTAATAAGGGATATGCTTATAAACATTCAATTGATAAACCAGAAGATAACCCACATACACAAAACAGCAAGAAGAATTCATAATACGCTGCATATACTACTTATTTTAGCCCACATCATATCCAGTATTCGTTTACTGGCAGGTCAGCATAACTTTCTACCACTTTCACCATTTCTATTAGGAGCTTTCATATTCCTCATTACCCTTGAACAAATAAAGAAAAAAGATTCAAGAATTGGATTTATTTGGATTTTCCTCATCATTAGCTATATAAAATAACAGGGGGGATATATATGCTAAAAGGATTACAGATTACTTTTGCACTCATTGCATTATGTATAGTAATCTACGGATATTTTACTGGTAATAGAGAAATGACGCCTTATATGTTCATTTTCTTAGGATTAATGGCTTTCACTATAGGACTAGGAGAAATAAAACAAGACAGAAAATCTAGTGGTATATTTGCTTTCATAGCTGGAGCTGGTGCTTTATTTCTTAGCTTCTCAGAACTATTCCGGTAAATAATCTATTTAAGGGGGAATTACATGCTAACTGGATTACGGATTGTTTTAGGACTTCTCACAATCTCTCTTTGCACTTATTCCCTTATTACTGATAACTTCATATTTACCTCATACATACAATTTGCTCTCAGCTGTTCCTTTATTCTTCTAGGGATTAACGAACTGAAATCTGGACGAAAATCCATGAGCATTCCGTTTTTTTCGTTTCTAGTCTTATATTCTTCTTTCTCATATCGAACTACTTTCGCTACATGTAGAATGAAATTCCAATCAATTTAGCATTTATAATTATTTTCTTTCTACTAGGAGGTTCAAATGCATATAAGAAAATTACAGCTAACCATCGTTTTTATTACTTTAATCTTATGTTTATACAGTACATTTACAATGAACTTTCAAATCTTTTCACCTATCATTTTATTTCTCTTTAGCTTATATGGCATTTTAGTAGGAATTGAGACGATTCAAAAACAACAAAGCAAATTGGAGTCATTAGCATCCGTTTAAGCATGTTTACAATTATTTTTGTTATTCCATTTATATTGTTCTACTAAAGGAGGATTATATGTTTAAAAACATTCGAATTATACTAGCAACGATTGCCCTCATCCTCGCTATATTTAGCCTCTTTGCAAATATCTCTATACTTTTGTCATTCGTATTTATCCTTTTAAGTATTATGTTTATCCTTTTTGGAATTGATGAAATGAAGAAACGGGAAAAAGCAAAAGCACTTGTTTATTTTCTCGGTTCTGCCTTTGTTTTATATGTTGGAGTATCTAGTTTATTTTCATAAAAAAGAAGAATATGGTCGCCCTTAATACAATAAAAAAACTGCCCTTTCACAGGCAGTTTTTCTTTATCCAAATACTTTCTCAAGTTCATCTTTATCTTGGCTTAACCAGAAGTTCATTAAGCGTTTTGCTCCCTCTAAATCGTGAAGCTTCGCTTGACCACATTGTGTTTCATTTGCAGCTGGAATTTCTGCAATTTGAACCGCATCTTTTAATGTTAATTCTAATAAATCAATGATTTCTCGAACTGTCGGTGTTCCGCTTACTACAAGGTAATATCCTGTTTGGCAGCCCATTGGTGAAATATCGATAATATCAAAATGCGGATAACGATCAATATATTTACGTAAATTAAATGCTAATAAATGTTCTAACGTATGAATAACATCTGGTTTCATTGCTTGTTTATTCGGTTGGCAAAAACGAATATCAAATTTATTTACAATACCGTCACTACCTACATTGTGAACTCCGCAATGTCTTACATAAGGTGCCTTTACAATCGTATGATCTAATTCAAAGCTTTCTACTGATGGCATACAACATCTCTCCCGCTTTTAATTTAATTCCGTTATATCCAATATGATATAACGGAAATACACATTAGTAAAGTATTATGTACAGTCGTGCTATAATACTTTAAGAATATGCTGAAAAGGAGACCGTTATGAAACAGATTTTTATTGGGATTATACACTTTTATCAAAAATTCATTTCTCCAATGACACCGCCAACTTGCCGCTTTTATCCTACTTGTTCTCATTACGGATTAGAGGCGTTTCAAAAACATGGTGCCCTCAAAGGCTTTTGGCTTACTTGTAAGCGTATATTAAAATGTCACCCTTTCCACCCGGGAGGATTTGATCCTGTCCCAGATAAAAAGGATGACAAAGTAAATTCTTAATTGTCGTAACCATTCACAACTAAATCTAATTTTCCTGTATCAGGATCAATAACAAGACCGTGAACAGGTACTTCTTCCGGAAGTAATGGATGGTTACGAAGTATTGATACGCTATGTTCTACACTTTCTTCTACACTAGAGAACCCTTGTAGGAATCTTTCTAAATCGATTCCAGAATAACGAAGTGTATCTAATTTCTCATCTGTTACACCGCGCTCTTTCATCTTCTCAATCGTACTGCTTGCTTGAATTTTTGCCATACCGCAATCGTGGTGACCAACTACACATACTTCATCAGCGCCAAGTTCGTATACAGCGACTAAAATACTACGCATAATACTGCCAAACGGATGTGAAATAACAGCTCCTGCTACTTTAATAATTTTCACATCACCGTTACGCATATTCATCGCTTTTGGTAACAATTCAACAAGACGTGTATCCATACAAGAGATAATTACCATTTTTTTATTCGGGAATTTTCCCGTTTCATATTCTTCGTATTTTTTTTCTTCAACGAATTTTTCATTGTATTGTAAAATCTCTTCTAATGACTTCATAGTAAAGAACCCTCTTTTCTCTCATTTACATTACTTATATAGTGTACCAAAATTTAAAAAACTCAAAAAGTATATTTATTTATAGTAAAAATAGGATATTTTCAGATAACCGACATAATTCTTTCAAAATATACACACACCTTTGTAACAAGTCCCCCCTATTTAAAACGTTTTTTCACTATAAACTGATTGTAGATAATGTAAAAAAGGAGTGAATATTCATTATGTCCGACGTTCTGTTACTGAGTCGTTTTCAATTTGCAATTACTATTTTTTATCACTTTTTATTTGTACCTTTGACAATCGGACTTGTTATTTTGGTAGCATGTATGGAAACTCAATACGCCCGCACATTGAATCCAACATATCGCAAAATGGCAAATTTCTGGGGTAAATTATTTACAATTAACTTCGTCATGGGGATTATAACCGGGATTACGATGGAATTCCAATTTGGAACAAACTGGTCTGAGTACTCCAAATATATGGGAGATATTTTCGGATCACCTCTCGCAATCGAAGCACTCGTTGCCTTCTTCTTAGAATCTACTTTCATGGGAATATGGTTATTCGGTAAAGACAAAATTTCACCAAAGTTCCGTGCCTTCTGTATGTGGATGGTTGCACTTGGAACAAATATTTCTGCCCTTTGGATTATTACAGCAAACGGTTTTATGCAAAACCCTGTTGGCTACGTCGTACGTAACGGCCGCGCTGAATTAAATGATTTCTGGGCACTTGTTACAAATCCATACGCTTGGAACATGTTCTTCCATACTGTAATTGGTTGTTATATTGTTGGTGCTTTCTTCGTTATGGCAATTAGTGCCTACCACTTATTACGTAAGAATGAAGTTGAATTCTTCAAAAAATCATTTAAGTTTGGCTTAATGTTAGGCTTATTCGCCGCAACAATTACACCGTTTATGGGTCATCAATCTGGTGTATCAGCAGCTAAATATCAACCAGCTAAAGGCGCTGCGATGGAAGCTGTTTGGGAAACTGGAAAAGGACAAGGTTTTTCGATTGTTCAAATTCCTGATGTAAAAAACGAAAAGAACTTTGAATTCCTAACGATTCCAAAGTTAGGAAGCTTCTTCTATACAAATTCATTTGATGGCGAAATTGTTGGTTTAAAAGATATTCCGAAAGAAGATCGTCCAAATGTTAACCTCGTGTACTATAGCTTCCGCTTAATGGTTGCACTTGGTATGTTCTTTATGGCATTAACTTGGTATGGCTTCTATTTAAACCGAAAAGGAAAACTAGAAAACTCAAAACGTTACTTAAAAATTACAATATGGTCTGTTTTACTACCATATATCGCAATTAACGCTGGTTGGATTGTTGCCGAAGTAGGTCGTCAACCATGGACAGTTTATAAACTAATGCGTACAGCAGAATCTGTATCACCTATATCTGTTCCACAAATTTGGTTCTCATTAATTAGTTTAATCTTGTTCTACACTTTACTTTTAATCGCAGACGTATATTTAATGCTGAAGTTCGCGAAAAAAGGACCAGCAGCACTAGAAGAACCTGCTACTGAGGGAGGTGCAGCTCATGTCTCATGATATGCTTGCAATCATCTGGTTTGGTTTATGGGGTGTGATTTGGACAGTTTACTTTATTCTTGATGGGTATGCGCTTGGTAACGGAATGATTTTCCCTTTCGTTGCGAAAGACCGACAGGAACGAAATCAATTACAAGAAGCAATCGGCCCGTTCTGGGGTGGTAATGAAGTGTGGTTAATTACAGCTGGTGGCGCAACATTTGCTGCCTTCCCAGTCACATATGCAAATATGTTTAGCTACCTATATACACCACTATTTTTAGTATTACTTGCACTGTTTGCTCGTGCTGCTGGACTGGAATTCATGCATAAAGACGATTCACCAATTTGGCAAAAAACTTGTAAATGGGCATTTACAATTGGTAGTTTCCTAATCGCTTTCTTATTCGGAGTTACGTTCGCTAACCTTTATTATGGACTACAAATCGGAAAAAATGGCTATGAAGGAAATTTACTTAGCTTACTAAATCATTACGGTATTTTAGGAGGTCTGTTCTTCACTGCTATATTCGTCGTATCTGGTGCCCTTTGGGTTATGATTAAAACGACTGGTGAAGTATCTGATCGTGCGTATAAAATCGCAAGACCATTTTCAATGGCAGCTGCTATCATTTTAGCTATTTTCTATGTAGCTACTGCTAATCGTACAAACTTATTCCACAATTTCACAGAATATCCGGTACTATTCATTCTTCCGGTACTTGCCATGTTAATGAGTGTACTCGCACTTATTATGGTGTATAAACATAAAATCGGCCTTGCATTTACATTCGTTTGCTTAACAATCGCAATGTTTATGACAACTGGCTTTGCAGGCATGTTCCCAAGAATGTTACCATCTCGTATTAATGATGCTTATAGTACAACGTTATACAACGCAGCTGGTAGTCAATTAAACTTAAAAATTATGTTCTTCGTTGCAATGGTCATGGTGCCAATTGTTATTGGATATCAACTTTGGAGCTACAGTATCTTTAAAAATAAAATTCATAAAGATTCCGCTAAAGGGTATCACTAAGATGAAAAAAGACACTTCTTTTGAAGTGTCTTTTTTATACGTATGATTTTCGATAGGATGTTATATTTCTAATCTAACAACTATAATACAGAAGAATCATTAACAGCTCACAGCTAGATTGTAGCACAGGGTAAGTTCATCATTTTATGCAATTTTACATATTTCTCTATAAAGTAAACTGTATTCCTTGATCATTCACGTCGCTATCTCCTACATCTGCTGTACTAATACCACTAAATGTTTGTACTTTCATTCCTGTATTCGATGATCCCGATCCATTATAAGCTTTCGTTTTTTCAATCGGCTGCACGTTATATTTATCCCCTAAATTAATCGTTCCATTGCAGTTTTCAATAATAACCCCTTCCACAACTGACGGCATTTTGTCACCTACTTTCATTTCCTTACTTTCATTTTATGAACAGCGCCTAAAAAAATAGCATGTTTCCATAAGAAAAAGCACTCAAACTGAGTGCTTTTTCTTATTTACCTTTTTTCTTTTTCTCACAAGCAATTCCATCGCCATCACGGTCTAAATGCTTACCGTAATAAGGACTATCTCTTGTAATGTCATAATATCCCGCATCGTTTGCTTCTTTACAATTAGCAAAACGTTTCGGATCTGGCTTTACTTCAGGTTTCACTTCTGGTTGTGGTTGTTTTGCTCCTGGTCTTTCTTCAAATGGTAACGTTGCATTATATAAGAACTGAACGTATTGCTCACGACTTACATGCATTTTAGGTGCGAATGTACCATCACCAGTTCCAGCCGTAATATAATTTGATTTAATTGCAGTAATCGCAGGATTCGCCCATCCATTTCTATCTACATCCGGGAAATTATGATCCCCTCTTATTTGCAATTGGAATCCTCTTGTCAAAATTTGTGCCATTTCTTCACGAGTTAACGAATCTTTCGGTCTAAATTTCCCTGTGTTATCTCCAACGAATACACCCATCTCTGTTAAAGCAAGAATCTCTTTTTTAAACATAGTTGAACGATCCGTAACATCTTTATATGGATTGTTATACTGTTCTTTTACTACCGGTTTTAAATGACGGAACATAAGAGCTGCAACTTGCTCACGTGTTACATCATCACCAAATCCAAAAATCCCATTTCCGTATCCAGCAACAACGTTTTTATTTGCTAAATCCATAATTGCTTTATAAGACCAATGATTGTTTGGAACATCTTTAAAACCTGCGCTTGCCTGCGCTGTTCCAATTGAAGTAAATGCTGTAGTTGCAACAAGTGCACCTGTTAAAATTAATTTCTTAAATCTCATACTTAAGTCTCCTTCTCTTTCCATAATAACCATTTAACAATATAACAAATTATTCAAATGTATTTTGTCATATTCTGTCGAACGTAAAAAAGAATCCAGCAGGATTCTTTTTTACTAAGCATGAATGGCAATTTTGGAGACAGTTGACTTCTTCAAAAATTTATTAGGGGTAATATTTTGAAAAAGAAAGCCTTTCATATGTAGGTTAACACCACTGGAATATATAGTAAATTGATAATGTTTATACGGAAGATTGCTAATGTTTAGTATAGATAGTTTCCACTATGCAAACAGTAAAAACTAGTTATACTAAACAACAAAAAGGTGCCTTTAAAGAAGACACCTTTTACGCTTTTCATAAACAAACACTATAAAACAGAATTATTTATTGTTATACGATTGTTAGATACAAAAAGTAGAGGGAAATGTTTGTATTAAATTCTGCTTTATAAAGTCTGTCTATCACTTATATTTTAATCTTCTTCATTTAAAAATAAATATAATATGCATAATTACATACCTAAAAGAAAAGACACCCCATAGAGTGCCTCTTCAACCATTTTACTTTTAATATATCGCCTTTTATACATTTTAACATATGTATACATGTATTTTATTGAGAAAATTCAAAATCCTTTTTCTTTCATTTCCAATTATAAAATCATGTAATATAAAAGGTATGTCAAATTCTTATACAAATTGAGGTGTACTATATTTATGTCTTTCGGAATTATCCCTCTTATATTATTTATTATTTTTCTTATCTCCTATCTAAAAGATCCACGAAAAATAATAAATGGGTTTTTATTTAATGCCTTTTTCTGTTTTTTCCTGCTTTTTTGTGTGATTATATCTGTGAATGCAAGTAGTGATGTCCTACGCTATATTATAATTTTACCTATTTTAGCACTTCTCATTATGCTTCCTTTCGGTTTTCTTGCCTTAATGTTTGGATTATTTCTTAATGCAAGAATTTTAATGAAGCGAGAAGGACGTCGGTTCACTAACTGTTTAACACTCCTTGCTGCTTTAGGGATGTTATTCTTTATGTTACTCCCTATTATAAATCCAGCAAGTTTGGTCTCATCACATTTAGAGCCTATTTTTGCAGGTATTTCTCTTATAAGCGTATATTTCTTCATACACTTATCTAACTTCTTAAGCGCTTATTTTCTATATCAATTCAACAGACCAAGGCGTAATCAAGATTTCATCATCGTTCTTGGTAGCGGCTTAATTAATGATAAAGTACCACCTTTACTTGCGAGTCGTATTAATAAAGCAATCGACTTTTACTGGAAACAAGCAGCTGTGAATACACCACCAACAATTATTTTCTCTGGTGGCCAAGGCCCAGATGAAGGCCTTCCTGAAGCAGAAGCGATGCAAAAGTATGCTGTTGAAAAAGGAATTCCGATTGAACATACAGTGCAAGAAAATCGCTCTGTAAACACATATCAAAATATGTCGTTCTCTAAAGAAATTATGGATTCTTTAAAACCAGACGGTAAGTATAGAAGTATCTTTACAACGAATAATTTCCACCTTTTCCGCGCCGGTATATATGCAAGACAAGCTGGTCTTAATAGCCAAGGAATCGGATCAAAAACTGCATTTTATTACTGGCCTAATGCAATGATTCGCGAATATGTCGCAATCGTCGTTATGGGACGTAAGCGCCATATGAAAATATGTGGAACTATTTTAGGTTTTGCTTTATTCTTAACAGTCATTAGTTTTATTGTTTCTTAATAGCTACAAAAAAATGATCTTCTTTCATGAAGATCATTTTTTTAGTTAAACAATTAACATAAACGCATACAAGACATTAATAATTCCTGAAACGATTCCAACAATAGCAAACACTTTACTTGTACCCGTCACTTTTTTATTTAAACCTAGTATAGAGAATACAATAGCTACCGTACCAACAAGCCCCCATAAATTAATAAACCAAGATATCAATCCCGTTATAAAGCCAACTAATGAAAAAACCTCTATGTCACTATTTTGCTGACTGGCTATTACTTTTTCATAATTGAGAATCTCCCCGCACTGCCCGCAAAACTTGTTGCCCTCGCTCGTTTCATTCCCACATTTCGTACAGTATCCCACAGAATCCCCTCCCTAAGATCAATGCCCAAAATGTATATATCCATACTATTCATTCTACTTTTCTATATCAAAATTATGACCACCATCTAACCTTCTACAGTTGTATTTAAAATAATAATATGGTGATAATATTCCCTGCATACATCCATTAAAGGAGAATTTTTTCAAATAAAATGTTAAAATAAAATTTAGGTGTGAATTACGTAACAAATAAGAAACTAGTTTGAAACGAGGAAATTATATGAAGAAAATTATCAAAAACAAGCCCAATAAGCTAAAAATTGCTTCAAAAGCTTTGATGATTATTATTGGGGCATTTATCACAGCGTACGGATTAGAAGCAGTATTAATTCCAAATAACGTATCAGACGGTGGTGTAACTGGTTTAAGTATCGTTAGTTCAAGATTATTTGGATTGCCATTAGGGGCTCTAATCGCAGTTATTAACATTCCTTTCGTTTGGTTAGGATATAAGCAGATCGGTAAAAGCTTTGCAATTTATTCTATTATCGGGATTGCTTCATTAGCAATAGGTACCGTTGTCATGCACGGAATACCAGCTATTATTGAAGGCGATACATTATTAGTTACAGTTGTTGGTGGTATTATCATCGGTTTTGGTATGGGACTAGCATTACGTAACGGCGGCGCATTAGATGGAATCGATATGCTAGCTGTATTGCTTTCTCGTAAGTTACCTTTCGGAACGAGTGACCTTATTTTATTCTTAAACATGTTCGTATTTATTTTCGTATCAACCGTATTCGGTCTTCAAGGAGCTATCCTTTCAGCAATTGCTTACTTTATTGCTTCGAAAGTGATTCATATCGTTGAAGTTGGTTTAAGTGGTTCGAAAGCATTTAAAATCATTACAAAAGAGCCTGAATTAATGGTAGAAACCATTCGCGATCGTTTAGGCCGAAGTGCAACATATAACGAAGTATATGGTGGTTATTCAAGAGAGAAATTCAAAGAAATTTCTTGTGTAATTAACCGTTTAGAAGAAAGTAAAATGAAAGAACTTATTAATGAAATCGATCCACACGCCTTTATTACAGTTTATGACGTAGCAGAAGTAAAAGGCGGTAACTTTAAGAAACGTGATATTCATTAATCGTTATGAAAAACGAGGGTGTGCCAACATTTTGGCACACCCTCTTCTTATTATTAAGCTTTTGTCGGTAAGTTAATATATTTCAATAATCGCTGATATATTTTTACTCGCCCCATCTTCCCCCGCTTTTAATCCATGCTACGTATTTTTGAAAGGTGGGCACTTCTTGTTGAAAACGAAGCGGAACATATAGAAAAAGAGTACATGTACATAGTATCCATAGAATACCTACTACAAAGTGAAATTTCATTGTTGTACTAATAAACAAGCTCAAGAATAATACGAGGAACATAATTACACTAAATCTTTTATACATAGTCATAATAATCTCCTCCTTATAACTTAATTGTACCAGCTATAAGGAATTAATTCCCATAATAAAAAGACCGAAAAGCAAATTTCACTTCTCGGTCTCTACACTATCTTCTCTTCGTAATCTTTCCTGAACCACCGACCCTCGTTTTCGGAGGAGATGTATTTCTTGGTGGCGTTTTAATAGATGATTTCGGCTTCACATCTGATCCGCTCGAACCACCTGGATTTTTCGTTATTTTCCCTTTGCTTCCAGTAGAAGGCGGAGGCGTGCTGCTTCCTTTTTTCGTAATACTTCCAGTATCTCCTACAGAAGATTTCGAATCTACATTATCGCCACGCTTAATGATAGATCCTTTCCCTTCCTTCGTAATTGGAGGCGGGGTTTTCTTTTCTTCTTTTGTAGGTGGTCTCTCTGGAATAACTGGTTTATGATTTTGTCTGTCATTATATCCGCGATAATCACCGGATGATGATTTTCGTGAACCGAATATATCGTTTAAAATACTTCCCATAATATATCCTTGCAAGAAGGATGGTTGGTAATTTTGACGGACAAACTCTTTATTACTTATTTCAATTAACGTATCAGATGGCTTCTCTTTATCCTTTTGCAGATTATAAATCTTATCAGAATAAACGAGGAACATTTGATTTTCGTCTTCTTTAGATGCTTGCTTCGGTTCTCTTTCATTAATGAGTTCCTTTGCGACTTCAGGAACTGACCGATTGGCGGCCCTATACACGTAAGATTCTTGTTTACCTTCTTTTGCGACAGATTCAAGTGGATAACGGTCTTGAATCGACTTTGTCTGTCCGCCCTGACAACCTGATAAGGCATATCCAGCAACAACAAGTAATATAACGATAGCAAGTATAGGGATTACGAACGATTTAATCATGGTAAACAATCGGTTTGACATGATTACGCCCCCTTACGTTGCTCTTATAATTTGTACATCAGCAGGAATAATTGCTTCTCCCTCATACATCATTGTGCGACCATTTTGCCATTCAATACGTAATAATTTTCGATTATCTGATTGGAATTCCCATACATGCTGTTCTTCTGAAGCAGAGAATGGTGTTTTCCCCATCACAACAACACGTCCGTTATATTGCTCTTCCATATGATACTCTGTATCATCCATTTCAATTGTCGTCGGAATTTCATCAATCGAATCTAAACGACCATCAATTGGTGTATATAATTTGTAATACGTATTTTCACGGTCTTCAATTTTTAAATAACGAATATCTTTCCCGTCTTGCAGTGTTAAAACAATTTCTTTACGAGAATGCATACTCGTTTTTCCAGTTAATTCGTACATAATTAATGAAACTTCAATCATATCGCCAGGAGCTAACGTTAACAAACTTTTCTCTGGTTTCGGCGGCTCTGGGCTCTTCATTATATTTTTAATTCGTTTAAATAAACTCATGATTTACCCCCTCCTTCTCTATTTATAAACAAGCACCTAAAATAAGTGCACCAACAATATGTAATGATCCAGCTAACATTGCATGCGCAACACTGCCTTCTTTCGTACCTTCTTCTAAATCTAAACCAGCCATTTTCTTTAACACAAATTCGATAAACATTTCTACCACTAATAAAATAACGAAAGAAACTGCTGATGCAAGTAGCGCTTGCCATAAGTCATTTGCTTTCGTTATCGATTGAGATAAAATGTACCCTTGCGCGAATAATTTCATAACGAAACGAGTTGTCACAGCTGTATTCCCATTTTTTATTTCTTTTAAATCATTGTATTTTGTAAAAATCGAATCAACCCACATAATTGCAAATAAAAGTACTGCACTCGCTCCAGTCCATACAAGCATGGCTAATACATTTGTCCATGTCATTGCAAAACCTCCTCTAAATATAATAGAAAACCGACATGAATTTGTTTAGACATGTCGGTTCATTTGTCTCTATTCTATATTATTTCTCATACTGCTTCATAATACGAGCTAATTCATCGTCAACAGCAGAATTTTTGTTTAAGCTTGCGAATTCATCATCTAATGATTTTTCTTTTTTGTACACTTCACCGCTCGCTTCTGCTTCAGCCTCTAATTGAAGAGCTTTCTCTTCCATACGGCTTAAACCAGCTTTCGCTGAATTTGAATCAAATCCAGACATTGCCTGATTAATATTCTTTTGTGCTTTCGCCGCATTTACACGTGCTACAAGTGTTTCACGTTTATTTTTCAGCTCTGTTAATTGCTTACGCATTTCTTCTAGCTTCAGGCGAAGATTATCAGCAGCAGCTTTGTTTTGCTCATAGCTTGCTTTATACTCATTCATCTTTTGCTCTGCATTTTGTTTTTCTTCAAGAGCACGACGCGCAAGGTCAAGATTGCTTGCTTGAACAGCCATATGAGCTTGCTCTTCACGTTTTTTCACAAGTGCTTCTTGCTCTTCAAATAATATTTTGAATTTCTTCTCAAGTGCAATTTGAGCTGCTACACTTTTCTCAGCTTCTTGTACATCCGCTTGCATATCGCGTAAATATTGATCCGTCATCTTAACTGGATCTTCCGCTTTTTCAATCATTGAATACACATTCGACATTGTTAAATCTCTTAATCGTTTAAATACAGACATCCAAATTCCTCCTATGATATACCTCATATTTCAAATTCACTACTTGGAAAACTGAAAAATCTCCCTTTACAGTAAAGAATAGTCATTTTTACAGCCTATGTGTTTATTATAACAAAACAAAGATGTACTTACATGTTATTTCCAAAATACATCCAATATAATATGACATTCTAGATACAATATTGCTTTTCTAATATATTCTCATTATTTCTCTTTAAAATTAACTTACTTTTGTGCACTTTCACTAAATTACATAAGTGTAATGTTACTGTAAGCTAACTCGATAGTTACGTTTCCATATTTCTTATACACTAATACCAGAAGCAACAAACAAGCTTCTCATCATTTCAGAACTAATACAAAAATGTATTTACTATAAAACAGATAAAAGGAGAAATCATCATGAAAAAATTAGTAGGAATCGGATTAGCAGCAGCAATTTCACTTGGAGCATTATCAGGTTGTTCTTTATTAGGAGAAAAAGCAAACGGTTTTGTACTGTACGGAACAGAAGATCAAGTAACACAAATTGCAGATAAAAACAAAAAAGAAGTGAAAGAAAAAGACTTCTATAAAATGAAAATGACAACATTAGAAGGTAAAAAAGTTCTTGTCATGGATAAGAAAACTGGTGAAGAACTTGTAAAAAAAGAGTTACTTAACAAAGTGGATGAAAAAGACGATACGAAACCACTTGATAAATTACCAGCTGTAACAGCAGAACAAGGTATATTATTCGCAAAAGAGAAAGTAGAAAATACTACACTTGATGGAGCGAAATTAAAATATGAAGGCAACACAATTATCGGAAGTGGCCGTGCATATACAGATATGTATGCGATTGTTGATGACGCAACTTACAGCAATGTAAAAGGTGAAGAAAAATCTGTAGGTGTATTAAAATTCGATAAGGATCCAAGTAAAGAATTCCCTGGAAAGAATGGTGTAGAATCATCACAACTTGTAAAAATTAAAAAGTAAAACAAAAAAGCTTTGCGAAATTCGCAAAGCTTTCTTCTATTTATGAGCAATTTGCTCCATATCCGGACTACAAGTATTCGACTGACATGACTTATTTAAAGAACATGCCGCGCATTTTCCTTTTTTACTTCTCTTTACAAAATTAACTAACGTGTATGCTGCATAACCAAAAATAATAGCTCCAATTATAATATTGACCATCATCACAATACATCTCCTTCTAGAATCCGAGTAAAGATCCAACTTGGTATATAATGAGCGTTAATACATAAGCAACTACGAGTGGATAAACGACTGAAAAAATCGTCCATTTCGCTGATCCTGTTTCACGTTTAATAACAGCTACCGTCGCTAAACACGGAACATATAATAAAATAAAGAACATAAATGCATAAGCTGATAATGCTGTATAATGTGCTCCCATTACATTTCCAAGCACATCTTCTTTAACCGCATAAATAATTGCCATTGTAGAAACGACAACTTCTTTCGCTAAAAATCCTGTTAAAAGGGATGCCGCAGCTTGCCACGTTCCAAAGCCGAGCGGTGCAAATAATGGTGCGATAAATCCACCAATCATCGCTAAGTAGCTATCTCCCATATCAACGCCAAATCCTGATGGACCTGCATAGTTTAATAACCAAATAACAACCGAACCACCGAAGATGAATGTACCAGCTTTACGAACAAATCCTTTCCCTTTCTCCCACGTGCTTAGCCATAATGTTTTTGCTTGTGGCACACGGTAAGGCGGTAATTCAATTACGAAAATAGACTTTTCCGCTTTCAAAATCGTAAGAGACATAATTTTTGTAACGAGTAATGCCAGAACAATACCTGCGACATATAAAGAAAATACAACAGTCGCCTGACTATTAGGGAAGAATACGCCCGCAAATAATGCATATACAGGTAAACGTGCTGAACAAGACATAAATGGTGTTACTAAAACTGTCAGTAAACGCTCTTTCTCTTGTTCAATCGTTCTCGCCGCCATAATTCCTGGAACGTTACACCCAAAACCGATAATCATCGGAATAAAAGCTTTACCGTTTAAGCCAAAGAACTCCATAATTCTATCCATAACAACTGCAATTCGCGCCATATATCCTGAGTCTTCTAATAATGAAATGAAAAAGAATAGTGCAAAGATTTGTGGAACGAATACTAATACAGCACCAACACCGGCAATAATACCTTCTGTAACGAGTGCTTGAATAAAATCAGAAGCTCCAATACTTGTAAGTCCAGCTGTCACCCAATCCGTAAGCTGGCCACCAAAAAACTCATCTAACATATCCGATAAAGGTGTACCAATCCACGTAAACGTAACCTGAAAAATAAAAAACATAACTGCTAAAAAGATTGGAAGTCCTAAAATTTTATGTGTAATTAACCTATCAATTTTTTCCGAAAAAGGAATTTTCCCTTCTTTCTCATGCTTCATAACATTTGTTTTTAACTTTTCAATATACGCTTCACGAGTCTTGTAAATATGCTCCTCTAACGTACAATCAAGTTTTCCTTCTAAGCGAGATCGAATGGCTATGAGTTCCTTATAAATTGGTAGTGCTTTCATTTCTTTTTCTACTACTTCGTTATTGCTTAGAAATTGAAGGGCTAACCATCTTGGATGCTCATAATTCTCTTTCTCTAAAAGAGAAATTACCTCTCCAATCCCTTCATCCATTCGTGCACCATATGAAATAATGAATGGCTTTTTCTCATTTTTGTCATTTTCTTTAAGAGTTGCAAGTAGTTCTTCACAGCCTTTTCCACTTCTTGCAACGACAGGAACGACTGTTACATCTAATAGTTCTGATAATCGTTTTACATCAATGACAATTCCTCTTTGCTTCGCCACATCAATCATATTTAAACCAATTGAAACGGGCTTACCAAATTCAAGTAATTGCAACGTTAAATGCATATTTCGTTCGAACTGCGAAGAATCCACAATATTTAACATATGCTGAAATTCTTCTGTTAATAGAAAGTTTGTTACAACACCTTCATCACGTGAAACTGGATTTAAATCATAGACGCCTGGTAAATCAATTAATGTTCCTTGCTTATCTTTTAATTTACCAACCTTCTTTTCTACTGTTACACCGCTCCAGTTTCCTACATACTCATAAGAACCAGTAAGTGCATTAAATAATGATGTTTTCCCTGTATTCGGATTCCCTAGCAAAGCTACCTTATTCACGCTAATTCCACCTTTATCATTTTCGCGTCACAATGACGAATACTAATTAACTGTCCACGACACTCCAATGTACAAGGACCTTTGAACATCGCTTTTTGCTTCATGCGAAGTTCACTTCCTTCAGAAAGACCAAAAGCAGCCAGTCTTCTCTTTAGTAACTGATCTAACGAATGAATACTTTTTACTAACACTTTCTCGCCAATTTTAATATCTACTAAGCTCATAACCTTCCCCCTCAGAAGAGAATGATAATTATTTTCAAAAAAATTATAGCATACTCTATTTCATTTGGACTATATCTTTTCGCTTCATATTTATTAACATTTCAATACAATTATATTTCAATAATTGTCATACTTGATTCATTTGCCATTCTCATCCATTTCGCTTACAATAAACAATAGCAAATAAAGAATCTCGTTATCACAGGGGGAGCCATGCCGCTGAGAGGGAACACTTCGTTCCGACCCTTCGAACCTGTTAGTTAATGCTAACGCAGGGATTGTGCAAACGTCCGAAATACATACCTCTTTTTATTTACGTATTTCGTATCCTCCTATGATAATGTTCTTTTTTGTACAACTTGGATTTAGGGGGAGACAACATGCGTAACACCAATTTACAAGCGATGATCGAATCTGCTATTCTTGCAGCCTTCGCCATGATTATCGACATTTTACCATTATCACTTAAACTTCCAACAGGCGGTTCCATCTCATTCGCTATGATTCCTATTTTTATTATTGCTTACCGCTGGGGCTTTAAATCAGCTTTCTTAGGTGGTTTAGTTTGGGGACTATTACAAATTGTCGTGGGAGATGCTTACATTTTAACACCTGTTCAAGCATTCATTGAGTACTTCATTGCCTTTGCTTTTATCGGATTTGCTGGCTTATTCTATCGTCCAATTCAAAAAGCACTTTTAACGTCTAATGAAAATAACTTAGAACAAACAAATTTAGGTAGCCGTAAAAACAAACCTTCATCAAAACAAAATCAAGGTAAGAAAGTCCTTGCTTATATTATCCTTGCTACATTTATCGGTAGCTTTGCTCGCTATTTCTGTCACTTTATTGCCGGTATTATTTTCTGGGGACAATATGCGCCGAAAGGTCAATCAGCTGTGCTATATTCATTAATCGTAAACGGCAGTACAATGCTCGGTTCTTTTATTTTATGTACAGTTTTACTTATATTTTTATTCCTCACTTCACCACGCTTATTCAAAAGCATCAGTGCTTATCAAATGAATACACAAAAAAAGGGCGCTTAATGAGCGCTCTTTTTTCATATCGTAATATTAATCAAAAATACAATAAATGCGCAAAAGAAAATAAATACCATTATACTTAGCCAATTGCTATGCACGGTTCATCGACTCCTTACATAACCCCATTTTCTAATCAGATTATATCGTTTGAAAATAAAGATTAGGTAAAGATAATATGAAAATAAATTAAAAAAGCGTAGATTATATTGTCTACGCTTTTTTCTGTAAATAAAAGTAAAATAACACACCATCTTCTGTATTCTTTACTCCATATTCAGCATCATGCAGTTCTAAAATATTTTTTGAAATAGCAAGACCAAGCCCTGTTCCACCTTGCGAACGCTGACGAGCTGCATCCACGCGATAAAAACGATCCCAAATTTTATCTAACTGCTCTTCTTCAATGTGAGTACCTTTATTTTCAATACATACTTTTATACGCTCTTTCTCATCTATTGTAGAAATAATAATATCTTCTTTATTTGGTGTATAACGTATAGCATTCGTAATGAAGTTCACGATGACTTGTTCAATCCGGCCTTGATTTGCCATTACTTCAAATGGACCTATATTTTTATGAACACGAAGTTCTTTTTTCTCTATTTCCACAGAAAGGTGTTCACATATATCTTCAATTATCGAATCAATATAAAATAAATCCTTTTTCATTTTATATGTACCTGACTCAAATTTAGCTAACTCAAGCATATCTAAAATTAACGTATCCATTTTGTCTACTTCTCGTTCCATCGCTTGAAAATAGTATTCTTTTTTATGTTCAGCTACCCCGTCTTTCAAAATAGAAATGCAGCTTTTCATAATACTCAGTGGTGTTTTTAATTCATGTGAAACACCTGAAATAAATTCTTTCCGCGTCTTTTCTAACTTTCTTTCCTTTTCAATATCTTGTTCTAGCTGTCCAATATGTGAATGGAGTTTATTGGATAATACATTAATATTTTTCGATAAATCCCCAATTTCATCTTTTGAATTAATCGGTATTTGTTCTGTGAAATCTAAATGCGCTATTTTCTTCGTTGTATCATTTATTTTTAATAACGGTTTTGCAATTTGTTTTGAGTAATAGAACGAAGCTAGAAAAATAAGAACAACTACAAATGCAATGATGTAAATGTAGTAATCTTGCACCATTTGTACAGCTTCATCTACAGGCTGTAAAGAAGCCATCGCATATATATATGTTACCGATCCGTCTTTTTCTTTTATTGGCTTGATTAATAATTTATATTTAATATCATTTTTTTCATAGTCCATTGTTTGTGTTGCATACTGTATTTGCTTGCTCTCTTTTAATAATAAATCCGTTTGAAATTCTTTTATGTTATCTAAGAATATACTATTTTTATAAATTGGATTTACAAGACCTTTTACATCTGGAAACTGTACTTTCGTAACAAACCCACCTATGTAAGCATCTGGTTCTTGGGCAGCTTGCTCCTGAACAGCCGGCTTCTTTTCCTTACCTACTTGTTCCTCAACTGCTTTCTTTTTCTCTTCATCTAATTTACTCATTTTCTCCTTAAATGCTTTTTCTAACGGTTTATTAGATCCGCTTAAATTCTGCTTAGATAACGAGAAAGAGAATGGAATAAAACTATCTTCTTTTTTCACTCCAGAAAAAGAAATTCCTTGGCCTAGAAACTGATCTGATGATTTATTATCAATCTCTTCTATATTGACGAGATTGTATAAAGGAATTTTGAATATTTGTTGTCCAAAGCTCTTTTGTTGCCTACGATCTATCGTTACCTCAAAATAAAAATCATCTGCATGCTTTAAATTCCCGTTCTGATCTAATGTCGTAATCCACGTATTATTTTCTCTTAAAAAGTCCTGCTCCAGCTTCTGAATTCCTTCTGCACTTCCTGCATAGTTCAAATAATTCTTTTCGAAGGAATTTAAATTCACTTTAATATCTTCCACTTTTCGATTCGCATAATATTGTTTAAAAAATATCGTTTGTCCAATAAATATCGTCGCTAAAATTAACATACATAATGCTGTTGTGAGGGTAAATAATTTTAGTACAATCCCTTTTCTCATATGTTCCCCTCAAATTTATAACCTGTTCGTACTACAGTTGTAATGTACTTTGCTTTCTCTCCCAATTTGTTTCTCAAATTACGAATATGGCTATTAACCGTTCGATCATCCCCAGCAAACTCATATCCCCAAATTCTTGAAATTAATTGCTCTCTTGTTAGGACAATTCCTTGATTTTTCATGAAATACACTAATATTTCAAACTCTGTATGTGTTAATGTAATATTTGCTCCATCAACAGTAACAGTACGTGACGGAAAATGGACATAAATGCCATGAATTGATAACATATCATCTTCATTCTCTAAAGGTTTCTTTGTTACTTTTCTACTTTCTAACAGCCTTTTCGCTCTTGCTAATAAAATTGGTGGGCTATACGGCTTCGTCACATAGTCATCCGCCCCAAGTTCAAATCCAAGTAACGTATCATCTTCATCTACACGTGCCGTCAGCATAATGATAGGAACCTCAGATGTTTTACGAATTCTTCGGCAAACAGACCATCCATCAAGTTCCGGCAACATAATATCTAAAATAACTAAATCAACCTCTTCTTCCTCAAATACAACTAAAGCTTCTTTCCCATCTCTTGCTTCAAACACTACATATTGCTCGCTCAAAAAATAATCTTTTAAAATTTCACGCAAAATATCTTCATCTTCCACAATTAAAATGTTTTTTGACATAACTTATGTATCCCCCTCTCGCTTTCAGAAACTACAACTTCATTTTGAATAACTAGCCTTTAACTTCGCCTCGATAATATATCTATCTGGTGCATCCCCTATATAATCAAATGGATAGCAAGTCGTCAGTGTTAATATCGATTCTTCTTTTTTTATAATAACAGTACGATCATCCGCATGGGTAATCCATATCTTTTGAATTTCATATGTGTAAGTTTTATTATCATACTCTAAAACAAGAGTGTCTTTTTCTTTTAACTCTCCTAAATCTGTAAATACAGTATCTCGGTGTCCACTCAGTACAGTATGTCCCCCTCCAGATGGCGTTGTCGTTACATCACTAACGAACATCCCAACTCCTTTTTTCAACGTTGCATCATCTGCTCCCCAATATATAGAAAACTTCTTTTTTATTTTCGGTATATGTAACATTGCTACCTTTTCTCCTTCTTTATGCTCTGTTTGAGAAGAAGGCACTTGAGAAGTTACGGGGGTTTCATGTGAAAGTTGATCATGTTGTATATTGTTAAGGCTCTTTATTTCTTCTTTCGTTAATTGTTGAGCAGAGCTTTTTCCTTTATACCACTCCATAGCATAATATGATCCCATAAATAGTCCTATAGCCATCAATATGATACCGATATAATTGAGTACCTTCATATTTCATCCCTCCATGCCAAAAATGGTAGGAATAACCTACCATTTTTAATATATGAAATTATTCCATTCTTTATAGGAAAATATTTTAATTACGCCTTAACTTTATTGCGACGATTCAAACCAAATAACGTCCCTATCCCTACAAGGCACGCGCTTAGTGCCATCATTGCTACATTATTAGATGCTGTATTTGGTAATTTTTCACCTTGTACAACTGGCTTTGCTACTTCTTTTTTTACTGCATCATTTTTTTGTTGTACTTGTGCTGCTTCTTTTTTTGCCATATCATTTTTTAACTGTTCTTGTGCTATTCTCTTTTTCTCTTCTTCACTCTTTTGCTGTATCTTAATTGCTTCTTCTTTTTTCGCCTTATCTTGCTGCACTTGCGCTGCATCTTCCTTTGCTACTGATCCAGTATCCGCACTTGCTACTGAAGAATATCCTACTGTTAAAAGTGCCATTGCACAGATCGGTAATAGTTTCTTTTTCATTTTATTTCTCTCCTTTTATACGTTTTACATCACTTCGCATCGGATGTATCACTAGAATAAACAAGAGATATAAATATAAGATGCAGATGAAATATATTTCATTTAAAGATTTCATTGTAAAAAAATAAAAAAACATCGCAATATATACGATGTTTTTTCGGGTGTGTGTCTCAATATTTACATGTTACTTTCGCGTGATTTAGAAGTAGAATGGGCCGGAGCGATAACTAATTGTCTCGGCTCAGTTTTCTTTAAGTGATTTTTGACGTTACACTTACGACGTTGAACAACCCAAGCCTTAATAGGGTTTGTCAAAATAATCTTTTGCTCTTCGTTAGGGGCCTCTTCTTCAAACTTACAACTTTCGCTCCATTTATTCCATTTCATTGTAAAATTAGAAGAAGAATGATCGTCTTCTCGATCAAACAAGTGCAAAAAATCCATTTCGTCAGCTAGCATTACGGTGTTGCTAGTTGCTAAAAAAGAAAAGGTCGTCCAACGTTTCTCCATGCCCTCCTACTCCTTTTTCACATATAGAGTGCCTAAAACTTAATTTACCTAAAATATGCTTGCCTTTTACCTTACACCCATAGTTTATCCAAAACACTACTATGCAACTATCGATTTGCCTTACAACTACCTTACATTTTTGTAAGAAACAAAAAAACCTTCACTCTCTATACGTGAAGGTTTCTCATTTTTCATCTATATGATCTTTCATATGATCGACTCCAGCTTCTTGCAGCTGCGACATCATACCGTGGGAAATTGCGCCTAATACTAAAGTCATTCCAATTAGTGAAATCCGAATCGCTGGTACATCAATTATGTAAGCCAAACTACCAAGAACAATTGTTAAAAGTAATGCTTTTATAAATGTTGCACTTGTATACTCTTTCTTTTTCATCATAATCACCCTTTATGGAAGCGTTTTCTTAATATAATCAGTATATCATATCATCTGACTATTTTGTGGGGATTTCTGTAAAAAACTTATATCTTCTTTGACTTTTTCCTTCCTATCCTTTACAGTCGAAATGTTCACAAGTTTTACACTGTAGGAGGACTCCAATGAATATTGAAATAAAAGACACTTTAATTTCTGAAGAACAATTACAAGAAAAAGTAAAAGAATTAGCGCTTCAAATCGAGCGTGACTTTGAAGGAGAAGAAATCGTAGTCATCGCTGTACTAAAAGGATCTTTCGTATTCGCTGCTGATTTAATTCGCCATATTAAAAACGAGGTAACAATCGACTTTATTTCTGCATCTAGCTACGGAAATCAAACAGAAACAACTGGAAAAGTTAAACTATTAAAAGATATCGACGTAAACATTACTGGAAAAAACGTAATTGTCGTAGAAGACATTATCGATTCTGGTTTAACACTTCACTTCTTAAAAGATCACTTCTTTATGCATAAACCAAAGGCACTCAAATTCTGTACGTTACTTGATAAACCTGAGCGTCGTAAAGTTGACTTAAAAGCTGAATATGTTGGCTTCCAAATTCCAGACGAATTTATCGTTGGCTACGGTATTGACTGTGCAGAAAAATATCGTAACTTACCATTTATCGCTTCAGTTGTAACGGAATAATCGTATAACTTAAAAAATCGATAGTACATAAAATTTATATCGGCGATTTTCAAAATATATCGACCGTATCTTAAATTATATCGGCGATTTTTCAAATATATCGACCGTAACTCAAATTATATCAGCGATTTTTTAAATATATCGACTTACCGACAATAACTGACAATCTTAGCACCCTATTAATAGGAAGAAGCTGTTCTGAAATACATCAGAACAGCTCCTTCTTTCCATTACAAAAAACAGGGAGAGATGAAATATGACAAAGACAAAATTTGAAAAAGTACTCCTCATCGTAAATCCAAAAGCTGGACAAGGCGACTTACATGCAAATTTAACGAAAATCGTACCACCTCTTGCCGCAGCTTTTCCTGACTTACATATCCTTCATACGAAAAAGCAAGGTGATGCAACAAAATATTGCCAAGAGTTTGCTAGTAAAGTAGATTTAATTATCGTCTTTGGTGGTGACGGAACAGTATTTGAATGCACAAACGGCTTAGCACCTCTTGAAACTAGACCTACACTTGCAATCATTCCAGGCGGAACTTGCAATGACTTCTCTCGTACACTCGGCGTTCCGCAAAACATTGCAGAAGCAGCAAAACTTATCACAAAGGAACACGTAAAACCAGTTGACGTCGCAAAAGCAAACGGACAACATTTCTTAAACTTCTGGGGCATTGGACTCGTATCTGAAGTATCAAACAATATTGATGCAGAAGAAAAAGCAAAGCTTGGTAAAATTGGTTACTACTTAAGCACAATTCGAACTGTCAAAAATGCTGAAACATTCCCAGTAAAAATCACGTACGACGGACAAGTATATGAAGACGAAGCTGTTCTTGTTATGGTTGGTAACGGTGAATATCTTGGGGGTATTCCTTCCTTTATTCCGAACGTAAAATGCGATGACGGAACACTTGATATTTTCGTAGTCAAATCAACAGGCATTCAAGCGTTTAAAGATTATATCGGAAAGAAACTATTTGAAGACTCAAATGAAAATGATATCTTCCACGTAAAAGCGAAATCCATTCATATTGAAACAGAAGAAGAAAAAGAAGTAGATACAGATGGAGAAAGTTCGCTTCATACACCTTGTCACATTGAATTATTGCAAGGGCACTTTACGATGATTTATAATCCTGCGGTTGTGTAATCAACACTTCATTATACTTTAATAATTACTAAACTTCGTATTTTTGCGAAAAATGCAGTATAATTAATAAGTAAAAGGTTGTTAACAAAAAACGTTAACAACCTTTTTATTTTTTCAAAAAACTTTTCACTTTAGAGGAGCGATCACATGTATTGGAGAAAAAATGATAAGCCTGTAGAAGATCCCGAAGCAATAGCTGTATGGGAATGCACGGCAGAAGACTGCCTTGGATGGATGCGTAAAAATTTTTCATTAGAAGAAGAACCAAAATGTCCATTATGCAAAAATGATATGAATAGTAGCGAGCGTTTATTACAAAAGCTCTAATTCCTACTTTTCTCCACTTTAATTATTAAAATAAAGGATTATCTTTCTCCTTATCTACAAGATGTATTTCCTATATGTGAATCGAAAGAAAATAGATAATAGCGTAGAACATTGAAACAGAAAAGAGATGGTTTTGCCATCTCTTTTCTGTTTCAAATTCCCCTTATCAAACCCTAGTTATGCACACCTGATTTTAACTAATAAAAACGAAAGACCTTATTACTATTTTCATTTACTAACAATCCCAAAATAAGCACGAACCGTCAACAAATAATAACCAATATAAATAATGCTATACACGCCAACGCTAATTAACAATGGCACTGCAATTTCATACGGAAGTACTGTCGATAATCCTGTTAATGCAAATAAAGTGTGCAATATACCAACTACTAAAGGAATAAAGAAGATAAATCTCATTTGTTTTGCGATTGCTTTTTTCATTTCTTTTTTCGTTACTCCAAGCTTTCGAAGAACGATGTAACGTTCACGATCTGCATGTGCCTCTGTTAATTGTTTAAAGTAAATGATCGAACCTGTTGCAAGTAAAAATACAAGTCCTAAGAACATACCACTAAACATCATTAAACCTGATACTTCAATACCATCACGGAAAATAGTATAGAAATCACTGAATTGTTCTCTTCCTTCTGCATCTTCTTCCGGTATTACTTTCTTTAAACTCTCCGTTAACACTTTACTATTTCTTTCGTCTTTCACATCAATATTTTTCACAGTATGAGAGCCAATTGTCTTCTTCGCTTGCTCATATACTTCGTCTGGAACAACAACTAGAAGTTCATATAAGTTTGTAATGTTTTTTGCTTGTACATCCTTTATTTGTACTGGTGCTACTTCTCCAATTGGGAATGTAGCTTTTCGATTTTTATATACGCCACTATCTCTCTTACCTTCACCGTACATGCCATCAAATGCATACAATTCGTTCTTCTTTAAATCTAAAGTTTCTTCATTTAAATATTTTGCGATTGTATTAAATGATGACTGTGCAATAAGTTCTGTTGTTCTTGATTGTAATGAAGTGCCATCACCGTATTCTCCTACTACTTTTACCGTCTCTAATTCATATTGATGAATGACTTCATTCTTTTCTTCTTTTAAAATCTCAATCACCTTACGATCCACATGATTATCTTTCACTTCATATGAATAACTAACTGGCTTATATTTTTTTGCTTGCATGTATGTGTTGTAATACATCGTAACAGACGTTCCAACTGCTGTTAACGTTACTGCGCTTAATACTGCAATTGTTGCTAACGATTTTGCATTTCCTTTAATGCGGTATAGTAACTGAGATGTCGTCACCATTTTCATTCCGTTATAAAATGAAGATTTTTTATTTCGTACTCTTTTTAATACAAAAACAGTAAAGAATTTAAATAATAAATACGTTCCAAGTACCGTGGCTAATAAAATGTAAAGTGCAAGTGGCATAAATTTATCGCTGCTTGCATTTTTAATAGCCGTTACTGACAAGAAATAACCTGATCCAATTAATAATAAAGAAATAATAGCCATTATTTTAGAATCTTTCGGTATGACTTCGCCTTCGTTATCTGCACGGAATAGCTCGATTAACTTAAATTGATAAATAACGCGGTATCCTTTAAACGATGTATACAAAATAATAAAACAAAAAATAACTGCTGTATCTATAACCGCTCCAATTGGCACTTCAAAATGAACATTTACATGTAGCTCTAACATATTTAAAAGTAGCTTTAGGAATCCTTTTGAAAGTAAACTACCAATTATAATTCCGATTACTAACGATAATAACCCCATTAACATGTTTTCATAAAAAAGCATTTTACCTATTTCTTTCTTTCGAATACCAAGTAAAGAATAAAGGCCTATTTCTTTCTTACGCTTTCGTGTAAAGAAACCATTCGAATATATAATAAATATCGCAACGAAAATAATGAGCATTACACTCGCAAGCTGGAACCCTCGTCCAATGTTATCTCCAGCTTCACTTATTTGTGAATTGTATTGCAGCGCCTTAAAGGTAAAATAAATGACGATGCTAAAAATCATAGAAGCAAAGTATATAAAATAATCTTTAAAATTCCGTTTTATATTACGAAGAGCGATACTAGATAAGCTCATTTGTCGCACCTCCAGATATGGAAGACATCATATCAATAATTTGCTGGAAAAATTGTTTACGTGTCATCCCTTTACGATGTAATTCTTTATATAACTTTCCATCTTTAATAAATACAACTCGTTTACAATAACTTGCTGCAAATGCATCATGCGTTACCATTAAAATCGTTACAAGATCTTTTTCATTTAATGTCTTCATACTTTCTAATAAATCTGTCGCTGACTTTGAATCAAGCGCACCAGTTGGCTCATCTCCAAAAATCATACTTGGATTTGTTACAATCGCTCTTGATGCTGCGCAGCGTTGTTTCTGTCCACCTGACGCTTCATACGGATACTGATTTAAAATATGATCAATTCCAAACTTCTTCGCAATTGCCTCAACGCGAGATTCTACTTCTTTCGCCTTCACTTTTGATAAAGCAAGTGGCAATGCAATATTCTCTCGTACTGTTAACGTATCTAATAAGTTATAATCTTGAAAAATAAATCCTAAATGATTACGGCGAAAGAGTGCCAATTCATCATCATTCATCTTCACAATATCTTTTCCATCAATTAAAATCTCACCTTTTGAAGGTGCATCAATAGTAGAAAGGACATTCAAAAGCGTCGTCTTACCAGAACCAGACGGTCCCATAATACCGACAAACTCTCCTTCTTTCACCTGTAAATGAATATCTTTCAACGCTTCAAACGTATTACCACCTGTATCATATATTTTCGAAATCCCTTTCGCTTCTAACATTGTTTTCATCTATCTATACCTCCTGTTATAATTCTTGCTGTTCTCTTTAAGCAACAGGATTCAGTATAGATATATTTTCTTAACAAATAGTGACGGGGTTTCTTAATATTTTCTTAAAAAGAAATTCCATAATCAAAAAAGCCTGCAGTTGTTACACTGCAGGCTTTCAAATGTTTAATAAATGGATTAAGCTAAATATGCTTGTTGTAATGCCTCTAAACCATCTTTATAAATGCCATGGAATAGATTAATTGCCTCTTCATCAGTAACCTCTACAGGAGTGAAGCTACCAGACCATTCAACTAATGATGTGTTAGCATCTTTACCTTCTTTAACACGAATTGTAGATAAATAATTCGTCACAGGGAACGGTGCTTGCATAATTGAATATGTGTAGTAGCGCTCTTTCTCATTAAATGCTTCTAAACGCTCTACAATCTCATCGCCATCAGGATTAGCTAAATGACGTACACGTCCGCCTTCCGTTACTTTACTGCTAGGAATATATGGTAACCAATCTGGAAGTGCATCAAAGCCTCCAATTAATTGCCATACTTGTTCAGGTGAAGCTGGAATTTCAATAGATGTAATAGTATTTGCCATTTTCATTACTCTCCTTTTTATTTAACGTTAATTGGTAGTGGTGCATTAGCTGCAACTAATTTTTGTTCACGCATTTCTTCCCAGAACGCTGCCGGAATTACTGTTTTCAATGCAGCTTGGTCTTCTGCAATTCTTTCTGGTTTACTTGCACCAGGAATAACAGCTGCAACCGCTGGGTTAGCCAGTGAAAACTGTAAAGCAGCAGCTTTAATACTAATTCCATGACGATCTGCAAGGTTTTTCATTTTATTAACTTTTGCAATGATTTCTGGTGACGCTTTTTGGTATTCGAAGTGAGCACCTCCAGCAAGAACACCTGAGCTATATGGTCCACCAACAACAATGTCCATATTGTTTTTTACAGCCGCAGGCATTACGCGTTCTAACGCACGCTCGTGGTCTAATAATGAATAGCGCCCAGCTAGTAAAGAAACATTTGGTTTTGCTTCTTCTAAGTCCAGCATAAGTTCAATTGATTCTACTTTATTTACTCCAAGGCCCCAGCCTTTAATTACACCTTCATCACGCAATTGAGTAAGTACACGGAATGCTCCTGTTCGAGCAATTTCAAATTGTGAAATCCACTCATCTCCATAAAAATCTTGTGCTACGTCATGAATATAAACAAAATCTAGACGATCTGTTTTTAAACGTTTTAAGCTATCCTCAATAGAACGAAGAGTTGCATCCGCACTGTAGTCGTTGATAATTTTATTTTTACGGCCAAATTCGAAAAGCCCGCCTTTTTCACCTAAATCACGTGTAGATGGATCTTCCAATTCATCTGAAATAATTCGACCTACTTTTGTACTTAAGAAGTAATCATCACGATTTCTTTTCGATAATGCTTCACCAAGACGAATCTCTGCTAAACCAGATCCATAAAGTGGAGCTGTATCAAAGTAACGAACACCATTATCCCAAGCAGCATCCACTGTTGCGATTGCTTCTTCCTCTGGAATATTACGGTACATATTACCTAGTGGTGCCGTACCAAAACCAAGTGTACCTTTTAATAAATCTTTCATTTAAAATCTCCTCCTAAAATCTATTTAAAAATGATGAATGGATGTAAATAATATGAAAAGGGATGACCGATCAAATGCACTATAAGGGATTCGAACGGCCCAAAAATATATACTTCAAAGCACGACAATTATTAAAAATCACATATTTGCTTTTGAGCTCCACACTACTCATTTCCCTCTCACGTATGTAATTATGTCTTATCTACAACACAATAAAAAGTACGCACTTTAAAGTGTTATAGATACAAATAAGTAACAATTTTATGTTTCAACGTCTGTAGCTTCAAAATAAAATGATTAAAAATGATTTTATAAAAAAAAACCCTATTTTGCGGAGGTAACTATAGAAATTATCAGTGAACATAGAAAGTTGTTATTATTTCTTCATAAAAAAAGACCACAACGAATCGAAATATGTTCGTTGTGGTCTTTTACCTTATTTAAAATATTAAATTACATTTCGAACAAAAAGGAGCAGAATTCCCTTTTCTAATTTTCGCATCACATTTTGGACAATATACGTATCGCTCTTCTATCTTTTGTCGTTCTATCATATGTAAAGATACTACCCTCATACTACACATAATCCCAATTAATATAAGACTAACAATGAGTAGCATACCTCTCACTCCTCCCCTCTAAATTTTACCATAAAATAACAAACCCGATTCTCTCATCAAGAATCGGGTTTATACTTACAATCCTAATTTTGCCTTCGCACCGTCAGGAATTTTATCTATCGTTACTTGCACTTTATCATGTAAAACCTTTCCCCTTGTAAGCACATGCCAGTACGAACCTTTTTGTAATTCACCTACTCCATCAATCGTTACTTCTTTTTCTTTCCCATCCCTATCGTAAGCTTTCACCGTATATTCATGGCCTTTATTTCCGCCTAACTCTTTTCCATCATTATCAATAATTGCGTAATGATTCTCTATATTAAGAAATGGGTTCATCTGATCTAATAGCTTACTCCCATTTAATAAATATGCCGCTCCTGCGACAATAACAAGCATCGCTCCAAAAATAAATCTTTGCATCTATATTCCGCCTTTCATTATGTTTTCTTTAAGATGTTTCTAAGTATAGAGCTTATTTCTTAATAAAAACTCGTACGGTTTCTTAACATTTTCTTAAACTAGAAGTGAAATATTAATTAGAAAGATCAAAACAATAAAAAGTAATTTTTTATACTGCAATTGACAAAATTACACTTATGGTGTAATTTTACACTATATTAAAAAAGGAGCTGCATGATGAATAAACAAGAATTTATTGAACTCGTTAATTCAAAATTAAAACTCATCCGTGTTGAAAATGATTTATCACAAGATAAAATGTCAGAAATTATTGGTTTATCGAAGAAAACATTAGTAGAAATTGAAAAAGGAAGACGCACACTAACATGGTCAGGTGCAGTTTGTGTCGTAACACTCTTTGAACAGAGCGATACAGTCCAGATGACATTTGGTGATGATGTGAATGAAATTATAAAAACAATCGCTTTTACACATTACAATACAAACTTCCCGAAGACGTTAGGGGGAAAAGTGTGGTGGCGACAAATAAAAGAATTAAACGGTTATCAAATACAACAAAATATTTTATCTCAACATTATAGAATTTTAGATAAAGAAGACCGTAGAATATGCCATTCATTCGAACTAGATGAAATTGAACAACGATTTATGGAAATGGCAAAAGCATCTCAATAAAAATATTTTATTTATACGAAATAATGAAAGGAATAAAAGGATATGAAAAAAATAATGATTACAACGTTATCCCTTGGCCTACTACTTGGATTATCAACTGTTGTTCTTGCAAATACAGGCTCAAAAACTGAAAGTTACGCGGAGGAGCTTGCGCATTTCAAATTAACTAACCCTAATATCACTCGCTCAGAAGTACATTCAATCATGAAGCAAAGAGAAGAGTTGGATGAACTATATAAACAAGTAGATGTATTAGAACTAAACTATGGCATTCGTGTTGATAATACAAAAGATCCTCATAAAGAACCGAAACACCGTGATGATTTACCAAAGTATCAGCGTGAGAAATGCATTCAGCTAAGTATCAAAATTTTGGAAAAAGAGCTCCAATTTTTAGATACTCAATATAAAGCTGGCCTCATAAAACGAGATGTTTATACAATAGACAAAAACAATTTTAATCACTTTAAAGACAAAGAGTTGCAAGAACTAAGTCAATAAAATAAATTCCGGAGTATAATTCAAATGAAGAAACAGATACATATCACTATTTTAAATACGTTAATCATTAGCACGTTAGTATTCAATTTATTTATTTTCACATCAAGAATGAGCTTTTTGCCTTGGTATATTGAAGATGGCTGGGGATACTTAGGTTTAATATTTACATCCTTTATTTTCTTAATTGCCTTCTTTATGTCCTGGCAACTTCACAAAGGTGGAGAAATCACGGCCTTACAAAAGTTCATTCCACTAGCTTCTGCTATACTTTCAATCTTCGTTCTAATCACTCCATCAAGTGATTTTATGACTATATTAGCTAATCTGATCAATACAATCCTATTAACACTTTATATAACTGTATTTCAGACAAAGCCTAATGTAAGTGATAAGGAGCTATTACACTAAAAGGGAGAGTTATTCTACAAAATAACTCTCCCTTCTATACTACTCTCAATAAGTCTAAAGCTTCATTCTACTTACTCATCACTGTACTTCTTCTTTGCCTATACACATAAACACCACCCGCAACAACAAAAACAATCCCGCCAAAATACACGCCATACTCTATCGCAACTGCTACAATCCTTTCAATATGTTGTCCAAATAAAGAACCGAGCACAAAATAAATGAGCGTCCAAACAAATCCTGTCGTATAGGAATACAAAGCATATATCCGAAATGACATATTATTCATCCCAACTAAATACGGTACGATATGTCTTACAACCGGTATGAAGTAACTTGTGACTAACGCATAATGACCATACTTCTCTACCATTTGTTGAGATTTCAAAAGATATTTCGCCTTTTTCTTTTTCATTAGCTTATCAAGTACTTTTGTACCAAATATTTTCCCTAGTATATAACCTAAAGAAAGTCCGGATACAACGCCTAAATATGTTAACAAAAATGCTGGAATGATACTTAATATCCCTAGTGAAGATACAAAGCCACCACTCATTACGATCATTTCATCTGGAATTGGCATACCGATGATCCCTAACCATAAACAGAAAAACAACGCCCAATAACCGTATTGTTCAATATAAGATAATAATTCGTACAATTCCATTATGCATATGCTCTCCTTAGCTCTTTTTTACAGCTAAAGACGTACGCTGGTGGGAAATTGAGCCACACTTTTTCTAGTGTAATTTCAGGGAAGAAAAGTTGTATAAATCCTTTTTTCACAAGTGAATATTGAAATGTAATAAATTTCCCATTCTCATGTATCGCTTCCATTACATTGTTTAAAATGCGCTTTGAAACTTCTTCTGGTAAAGAAGTAAAAGGCAATCCTGATAAGACGTAATCAACGCATTCTATATGGAACTCTTCCATATACTTCTTTATATTTTCAGCTGAACCATGTACAACAATGACGTTCTGCTCATCTTTAAACTTTCTCTTTAACTCTTTGCAAAACACTTCATTAATTTCAATAAGAAGAAATGTTGTTTCCTTCTTCTTTCTCTTCATAATTTCTTTCGTAAAGACTCCTGTACCAGGACCTAACTCTACAATGCATTTTGCTTTATTAAAATCAATTACATCTACCATTTTCTTTGCTAATATTTTTGAACTTGGCGCAATTGCACCAGTATGTTTCGGATGTTTAATAAATTCGTGTAAGAATGTTATGAGTTGCATATAAACCTCTCCTCATTCGTTCGATAGTTTTTAACTTGTTTCTAAGTATAACTATCGTTTCTTAATAAAAATTGAGGAGATTTCTTAAGATTTTATGAAGAATGTATCATTCATTCTTATACATGAAATCTTTCGTATTACATAAATAAATATCTCTTTTATATTTATTTATTTGATATAATGAATATAAAAAGGAATTTCATGGAAGTTACCATCGCTATGTCTATTTTCATACAACATGTGCAGAATTTAATGTGTAAATCACCTTTCATTATTATCCAATATATGTAATCCTTTTCGTGTAAGCGAAAAATTCAAAGAATAAGAAATTTATACCTTATAGAAACGAATGTAAATTTACGTATAAATATATTTCAAAACTATTTAAAAGGAGAAGATAATGAATAATTCCATCGACCTACAGTACTTATGTGATCTTGTACATAGCACTTTTCATGTACCTGTTCAATTTCTATCTACTGATAGAAAAATTGTGTATGAATCTACTTCTCATACGATTGGTAGTCCGTTTTATTCTTCTAAAGAAGAACATCTGAATGAACTTTTTCAAGAAAATGCTCTTTGTAATTTTCCAATTTTCAAAGGGAATAAGTATCTTGAAAACTTCATTATCATCCATATAACAAATCATGAACATATAAAAGGAACGATTATAATCGGCCCTACTACTTACCCAAAAGTATCAGATGAAATGGCTATTAAACTTATGAAATATTTCAACTGTAATGATAAAACGCAACAAGGAGTAGAGTACTATCAATTTCTACCTGAGATAAAAAAAAGTACGCTAATTGATATAAGCATTTGGTTACATTACGTCATTTTCAATGAAAAATTAGATCGCGATATTGTTTGGGAAAAAAATAAATTGCTCGAGGACGTTTCTTATAAAATCGTAAATCCTGATCTATATATTTCAAAACGTCGCCGGCATGATCCGCAAAATTATGACATATCATTGGAACGTAAATTTTTTTCTGCAATTAAAGAAGGCAATAAAGAAAAAGTCATACAATATGCATATTCCTTCCCACAAGAAGATTCAGCAATTTCATCCAAAGGAGATCAACTAAGAAACCAAAAAAATAATGGCATTATCGCCATTACGCTAGCTATTCGATATGCGATAGATGGTAATCTTCCATCACATGTTGCTTTTTCACTCGGTACTTTATATATCCAAACCATCGAAAAACTAGATAACATGTATTCCGTAAACAGATTAATTGAAGATGCATTATGTACTTTCGCAGAACGTGTGAAGGAATATAATAATCAAGCATATTCTAATTCCATTACTACATGCCTAAATCATATTCACAAACATATTTACGATGAAATAACTCTCAATGATCTTGCTAACCTTTTACATATTTCCCCTACTTATTTATCAAAGCTATTTAAAAAAGAAGTGGGAATCCCTTTAAGTGAATACATTCAGAGAGAACGAGTAGAAGAAGCTAAAAAGTTATTAACATTAACGACCTATCCTTTATCAGATATTTGTGCCTGGCTTAATTTTAATGATCAAAGTTATTTCACAAGAGTCTTTAAAAAAATTACTAGTATGACTCCTAGACAATATCGTGAAAATCATACAGTAATATAAAAACGCTTTCTTAATAGAAGGTGAGATAGTTATCATACTGGCTCACCTTCATCCATTTATTCTCCTTCATCCAAATTCACCTTAATAAAGTTTGAATCCCATTCAAAAAAGTACAAGAATGACAAATAATTACTATAAATAAGTGAATGAATTTGATAATTTTTTAGTATTAAGCAAATTCAGCTCAAAATCATCCACCATTATTTCGTTCTATACATAAGTTGCTTACTCAATTATAAGTAACAGCTACTTCCATAGTGATTAACCTTCCTATATAGAAAATATATTGTTAGGAGAATAGAAAGCATGAGTAGTACAAATATGTCAAAACCAGCTCCAACGACTATTATGTCTAAGCAATCTGCTGACATGAAAGAATCACGAAAAGTATCACCATACGATGGTAGAGAAAGAATTGAAGATACTTTATTACGTTCATTCATTTCAGAAAAAGAAATATTGATTACTTGTTATAAAGATGGTTATTTCCCTACAAACTATATGACTGTAATTGAATTAAATCCTTTGAAACGTTCTTTAATTTGCATAGATGCCTTTGACCGAAAACATACTTTTAGTTTTATCGATATAATCGATGCACGTTAATTATCTCTTCATTATAATGAGATCGTAAAAAAGCCATTCACCTCATAAAAAATGAAGTAAATGGCTTTCTTATTTTCTCGCAGCTTCACTTATTATTTCGCACTCACAATCTTATAATAAGAACGAACTGTTATGAAGTAATATCCAATATAAATGACACCGTATACTCCGATACTAATTAGAAGCGGAATCATAATTTCAAATGGTAGTATGTTCCCTAAACCTTTTAATGCAAACAAGCTGTGCAGGATTCCGATTACTAACGGGATTGCAAAGATAAAGCTTACTTGTTTTGCGATAGCTTTTTTCATTTCTTGTTTTGTGACCCCTATTTTGTGAAGTACAACATAACGCTCACGATCAGCATTTGCTTCTGTTAATTGTTTAAAGTAAATGATAGAACCTGTTGCTAGTAAGAATACAAGACCTAAGAACATTCCAATAAACATCATTAATCCTGTTCCTTCAAGTCCCATATGGAAACCAGTGTAGAAATCTCTAAATGGTGGCACCATTTCTGATTCACCAGCTGGCATCACTTTTGTTAATTTTTCTGTTAACACTTTACTATCTTTTTCATCTTTCACATCAATATTTTTTACAACGCGTGTTCCAAATGCTTGCTTCGCTTGCTCATACATTTCATCTGAAACGACAACAACTAATTCACCTAAATTTGTAATCGCAACGTCATTTGCACCTTGGATTTTTAATTGCTTCGTTTCGTTTCCAATTTGGAATACTGCTTTATTTCCTTTATATTGTGGACTAAACTCATGCCCTTCAATATATGAACTATCATATATAAATGCTTCACCAGCAACTACATTCACTGTTTCTGCGTCGATTTTTTTAGCAAGTTTATTAAATTCCGACTGAGACATAAACTGATATTTCTCTGAAATTGTGTAATTCATATTAAGAATGAAATCAACTTTGTTCCCTTCAAACTTCCCTTTTACAGGAACTGTCTCAATTTCAAATTGATCTTTGATCGGGTGATTTTTCTTCTCTTCTGCAAAAATTGCATTTACTTTCTTATCAAGCGCTGCATCTTTTTTCTCATAAGAATAGCTATATGGTGCAACTGCTTTTGATTGCGTAAATGTGTTGTAATACATCGTAACTGACGTACCAACCGCTGTTAATGTTACCGCGCTTAAAATAGAAATTGTCGCAAGTGACTTTGCATTTCCTTTAATACGATATAGTAGCTGTGACGTCGTTACCATATTCATACCGTTATAAAACGATGATTTATTCGTTCTTGCACGTTTCAATACGAATACTGTAAAGAACATAAATAGTAAGTACGTACCTAATACTGTTGCCAGTAAAATATAAAGTGCAACTGCCATAAAGTCTGCATATTTAACTGCCTTCATGAACATTAATGCTAAGAAATAACCTGAACCGATTAAGACAACTGAAATTAATGCCATAATGACAGATCCTTTTGGCATTGCTTCTCCTTCACGTTCTGCGCGGAAAAGTTCAATTAACTTAAAGCGATAAATTAAACGATATCCTTGAAGTGATGTATACAAAATAATCACAAAGAAAATAAGTGCTGTATCAATAATGGCAGCCATCGGTACTTCAAAATGAACATTTAAGTTTAATCCCATCATATTTACTAACAACTCAAGGAATAATTTTGAAAGGACACTACCAATCGCAATCCCGATTACTAATGACATTAATCCCATTAACATATTTTCATAAAAGAGCATTTTACCAATTTGTCTTTTACGAATACCTAATAACGAATATAAGCCAACTTCTTTTTTACGCTTCCTTGTAAAAAAACCGTTCGAATATATAATGAACACTGCTACGAAAATGATAAGCATCACACTGGAAACTTGGAATGCTCCGCTAATTTTTTTTGAAGCTTCCGCTGCTTTTTCCATTTGTGAATTATATTGCAGTGCTTTAAATGTAAAGTAAATAACGATACTAAAGATCATAGATGCAAAATATACAAAGTAGTCTTTAAAGTTCCGCTGTATGTTGCGGAGGGCAATGCTAGATAAGGTCATCAGCCATACCTCCAGAAATAGAAGACATTACATCAACGACTTGTTGGAAGAACTGTTTACGCGTTAACTCGCCGCGGTGCAATTCTTTATATAACTCACCATCTTTAATGAAAATAACTCGTTTACAGTAACTCGCCGCAAACGCATCGTGCGTTACCATTAAAATTGTAGAGTTATCATATTCATTTAACGACTTCATACTTTCTAATAAATCTGTTGCTGATTTAGAATCAAGTGCTCCCGTTGGCTCGTCCCCGAAAATCATACTTGGATTTGTAACGATTGCGCGTGATGCCGCACATCTTTGCTTCTGTCCACCAGATACTTGATATGGGAACTGACTTAAAATATGATCAATACCGAATTTCTTTGAGATTTCAAGAACGCGGCGATCAATCTCACTCGCTTTCACCTTTGATAACGCAAGAGGTAACGCAATGTTCTCTTTTACAGTTAACGTATCTAATAAGTTATAATCTTGGAAAATGAAACCTAAATGATCGCGACGGAATAACGCTAACTTATCATCATTCATTTTCACGATATCTTTTCCATCAATTAAAATTTCACCGTTCGTCGCATTATCAATTGTAGAAAGAACGTTTAGTAAAGTCGTCTTACCAGAACCAGAAGGTCCCATAATTCCAACGAACTCACCTTCTTTTACTTGTAAGTTAATACCTTTTAACGCTGCAAATCTATTACCACCCGTGTCATATACTTTTTCAATATTTTTTGCTTCTAACACTGTTTTCATCTCGACATCCCTCATTTCTTCTATTCTCTATCTTCAACTATATACACTCTCTACTCTTGCCACTATCGATGTTTCTTACACAAACATGACAGTTATGTAAGGCACATAAGTAAAGAAATCAAAAAGTTAACGTAATGAATCAAAGTACTTTGTTACTATAACATTGGGATATCATGCCATCCATTCATTCTCCTTACAGGAACATTACAATTTTGTAAGGTACAAAATGTACCCTACAAAGTTGTGCACAAAATGTCGGATGGAGCTATTTCGTTCCTGCTATTCTATGTACAGAGGAGGTCATCATATGGATTCACTTAAAAATATGAATGCTGCAATGCGCTATATTGAAAACAACCTAACAAATGAAATTAATTTTAAAGAAGTCGCGAAACTAGCTTACTGCTCGGAATATCATTTCAAAAGAATGTTTTCTTTCCTAGCTGGCATATCACTATCAGAATATATTCGTTGTAGACGTCTTACGCTTGCTGCTTTTGAACTAAAAAATAGCGATGCAAAAATCATTGATGTCGCTATCAAATATGGCTATAACTCACCAGATTCATTTTCTCGTGCCTTTCAAAATTTGCACGGCATAACACCTTCAGAGGCCAGAAATAGTAGTCATTCTTTGAAAGCTTATTCACCAATGACCTTCCAGTTATCGATTCAAGGAGGAAATGAAATGAATTATCGAATTGAAGAAAAAGAACCATTTCGAATTATAGGTATTACAAAACGCGTACCGATTGTATTTAACGGTGTAAATGAAGAAATTGCTTCTATGTGGAAAAGTTTAAATCCAGATTCCATCCAAACATTAAAGTCACTTTCAAATGTGGAACCGAATGGAATCATTAGTGCTTCTACTAACTTTTCTGAAGGAAGAATGGAAGAAAAAGGAGAACTCGACCACTACATTGGAGTAGCCACAACAAAGGATTGCCCAGTGCAATTCGCACAACTTGAAGTCACAGCTTCAACGTGGGCTATATTTGAAGCTGTCGGTCCATTTCCTGATGCACTGCAAAATGTATGGGGGCGTATTTATTCTGAATGGTTTCCTTCTTCGAACTATGAACTAGCGGAAGGGCCAGAAATATTATGGAATGAACAGAAAGATATATCTTCTCCAAACTTTAAAAGTGAAATTTGGATACCGGTTTTGAAGAAGTGATAAAAAAACAAAGCTGCTTTTCCTTTTAAGGAAAAGCAGCTTTGTTTTACATTTTTAGTTCTTTTTTATAAGCGACATAGGAATATCCCATCGTTAATCCTACTGCACCGATAATAATTCCAACCATTACGAAAGATTTCCACGTTACTGGTAAAAAAACACTTAAAATCATAATAATCCCTAATGCAACAAACACCTTTCCGCTAAAACGGTGCGTTTTTCTCCACACTTCTTCGTTACTTAACGTCCACGGTGTTTTTATACCTACAAAGTAATTTGGTTTACATTGTGGTAAATAGTTTCCGATGACTATAAATAAAAGACCAACTAATAATTCTGGCACTCGATTAATGAATAAGTTGTATCCTAATCCACTTGTAATAATATCTATATTTCCTACAAATAGCAGCAGTAGTATTCCGTTATTCATCATCATAAAAGCTTTAGAAAATTTCTCGTAGTTTGCTTTCTTTGGATCAATCTTTGGCAACACGTTTAGAAAAGTATATAAAATAATCATAATTCCAACCATAGAAAGCATTCCATACAATTTAGAAGAATATCCATCTACTTTACCGCCGCTCCAATGCGTTGCAATTGTATCCGGTAAATGTGGCCAAGCAAACGCCCAAGCTAAACAAGTTATAACAATTAAAAAGATTGCAAAAAGATGCTTTTTCATTTCCCCTCTTCCCCCTTATTCGTAAACGTAAACACCCAAGTCAATAAATCTTGAAAGACAGTTGTGTTTAAAGAGTACACAACGAATTGGCCTTTTTTTTCATCTTGAATAAGTTCAGCATTTTTAAGTGCGTTTAAGTGGTGTGAAATACTTGGTTTTGTCATATTGAAATGTTCAGCAATCTCACCAGCGGTTAGATCACCTTCTTTTAATAAGTCTAAAATTTTTCGCCTTGTTGGATCTGCTAATGCTTTGAATGCTTGATTCAATGTCTTTCTTCCTTTCGATAATTAGACATTTAGATACTTATCTAAATGTTAAAATGATTTCAGTTGATTGTCAATTATATACGAGGCCCTTTTTACTTTTCACACTTTTGACCTATACTGTTTACTAGCTTACCTTTCAACATAATGAAAAGACTTGAAACACATGATACACTATAGCTACAATTGTTTTTTTAGGAGGAATATACATATGTATAAAATTTTAATCGTTGAAGACGATCCAAATATTTCATCATTACTACAATCTCACATTCAAAAGTACGGTTACGACGCTGTTGTTACTGAAAACTTTGATGATATTATGGAATCGTTTAACGCTGTAAAGCCACATCTTGTTTTACTTGATGTAAACTTACCGAAATTCGATGGGTTCTACTGGTGCCGTCAAATCCGTCATGAATCTACTTGTCCTATTATTTTCATTTCAGCTCGTGCTGGTGAGATGGAACAAATTATGGCGATTGAAAGCGGTGCGGATGATTATATTACAAAACCGTTCCACTATGACGTTGTAATGGCAAAAATTAAAGGTCAATTACGCCGTATTTACGGTGATTATGCGCCAAATATTTCTGAACGTATCGTTGAGGTAGAAGGTTTAAAACTATTCCCAGAACGTCCAGAAATTCATTTTGGATCTGAGCAAGTTCTTTTAACGAAGAAAGAGGCTATTTTAGCAGAAATGTTATTATCTAAATTCCCTCGTACAGCGAGCCGTGAAGATTTATTAGCTGCGCTTTGGGATGACGAGAGCTTCGTTGAAGAAAACACATTAAACGTAAACATTACGCGCCTTCGTAAAAAGTTCAATGAGCTTGGTATTGAAAATGCTATTGAAACAGTGCGCGGACTTGGGTATCGTTTTAACGCAACTTGGAGTGAATAAGCATGAAGCTATTTCTACGTGATCATTTTGCATTTTTTCTACTGTACGTATTAAACTTCGGTATCATCTTCGTTCTTTATGATGCAGTAGATGGATTTCAAAATAATAAATTTTACTTCGTCGTTTTAAGCTTATACTTATTTATTTGTTTCCTCGCTTACCGTTACGTTCGCAATCGTAGAATGTACCATAGATTAAGTGAACAACCAGAAAAAATGGAAGATGCGTTTATTGAAAGAGCAACAGCTCCGATGCCTCATGGTGTAAATGAACTCGTGCGCACGCAATATCGTCTATTCCAAAAAGAACTACAATCGTACGAAGTAAAACAACAAGAACATCAATTATTCATTAACCACTGGGTGCATCAAATGAAGACGCCTGTTTCTGTTATGCAACTTATGGTATTGGAAATGGAAGACGAGCATTTAATTCCAAAGTTTAAAAAAGAATTAGAACGTCTAAACCAAGGGCTTGATATGGCTTTATATATGGCAAGGTTAAATAACTTCCATGAAGACTTCCATGTTGAGACGATTTCATTAAAAGATACCGTAACAAAAAATATTAATGGATTAAAAGAACTATTCATTCGAAACGGAGTCTTCCCTGTTTTAGAAGTTCATTCTGATTTAAAGGTTGCTTCTGATGCGAAATGGCTAAAATTTATCATCTATCAGTTAATGACAAATGCAGTTCGTTACTCTGGTGAGCGCGGAAAGAAAGTATTCTTATCCGCTTACCGAAACGGAAAAGATATTATTTTAGAAGTTCGTGATGAAGGTGTTGGTATTCCGCAAGAAGATATTCGAAGAGTATTCGAACCGTTTTACACTGGGAAAAATGGCCGTACATTCGGAGAATCTACTGGAATGGGACTTTATATCGTAAGTAAAATTTGTGATTATTTAGGTCACTCTGTCAAACTAGATTCTGAAGTTGGTAAAGGAACGACGATTAAAATCATCTTCCACAACGCTGCAAATAATCAAGCAGAACATACGGAGAAGGTGACCGAAGCATGATCGTGACATATGCTAGCAAAATGTATGAGAACTTACTCTCATACATTTTTTACAATAAAACTACATATTTGCCTTCTAGCAGGAGGTACGTATTATGACCTTTTGGCAGTTTGCCTTTAAAAATGTAACACGTAATTCCAGAGCTTATTTTGCTTATTTCGTAAGCAGCTCGTTTTCCATCGCTGTTTTCTTTTCATTCGCTGTTTATTTATTCCATCCGAAATTACAAAATTTTGGCATAGTCTCTGAAATTTCAGGATTAATGATATTTTCAGAGGTAGTAATTGTATTTTTCTCTTTCTTCTTTTTACTATATTCCATTGGAACTTTTTTAAAAGTTAGAAAAAAACAATTCGGCGTTTTGACCGTTTTAGGAATATCGAGAAAACAATTACATCGTCTCGTTTTTATGGAAAATATGTTAATCGGTATTTTATCTATCTTTTTCGGTATGCAGTTTGGACTTGTATTTTCACAATTTTTCTTATTAGTCACAGCAAAAATTACGCACGTACCAGGCATATATTTATACTTGCCTATTAACGCGTTTATTTTAACAACAATTGTTTTTCTAAGTCTCTTTATCGTTGTATCTACATTCACACCGATGCTTATCCGTACAAAAAAAGCGGTACGTCTTTTAAAAATAAATGTCGGAAAACAAAAAGAAAAAAAACCATCCATACTCGTTTCTTTATTTGGTGCGATTTGTTTATTAGGTGGCTATGCGTTAGCTGGAAATCCTAAATATTTCGTATCAGTAAGCCCGCAAGTAGGTGTTATCTATATGTTTTCAAGTATTTTTGTTATTCCAACGCTTATTACAATCGGAACCTATTTCTTCTTTTCACAAATTAGTTTCTTACTTATTTATATTTTAAAGAAAAGAAGAAAGTTTTATATGAAACGAATTAATATGCTTTGGATTTCGGATTTAGCCAACCGTATTCGAACGAATATTAATATGCTGTTTATTGTAGCGATGCTATCTACAATCGCTTTCACAATGATTACATTCTTATATGGATTCGGGAAGTTTATTAAGCTAGAAGTTAATAGAACTTCTCCTTTCCCAATTTCTTATTTTTCCTATGATGCGAATCCTTTTGTTACAGAGCATTTAAATTGGCTTGAGCAACAATTACAAAAAGAGCATTTCCCTTATGAGAAAATAAAAGCTGATATATATGAAGCGCCACTAAAAGAAGATAAAGATGTAAATATTTATAATGACGTATACGCAATTAAGCAAAGTGACTACAACAAGCTTGCGGATTCTTTACGAATGAAACAACTATTTGTGAATGATAATGAAGCATACGTGTTAACGGGAACATCTTATGTAACTATATTCAACGAATTTGAGCAAAGTTATAAAAGAGATTACATTACACTCTCTAGTACAAATACAAAATTAAAAGTAAAAGGCTATGAACATATCAATGCAATTCCATCTGATTTTTCATATCAAACGATCGTGTTGCCTGATATTGTCGTGAACAACTTACCTAACACGGTAAAGCATATATCAGCATATAATTACAAAATTCAAAACTGGGAACAGACATATGAGATTGCTGATAATTTTATAGAAAAAGTGCAAAAAGATCGAAATAAATTCCAGTATGAAGGACCTCTTATTCGATCCTTTGAATCAGCAGGATCGTTATATAAAATAACATCCGGTAGTGCCGCGTACTTCCTAATCGGGACATTTTTAGGAGTTATTTTCTTCATTGGAGCTGGTAGCGTTCTTTACTTTAGAATGTATACAGATTTGACGAACGAACAAGAAAAATATATAACGATTTCTAAGATCGGTGTGACAGATAAAGAGATGAAACGATCTGCAACCATTCAGCTTAGTATTTTGTTTTTCGTTCCTTATATTATGGCATCCATTCATACAATGTTCGCAACGAAAATGCTACAAGATGTAATTGGTTTATCTTTGTTCAAAGAAGTTTCAGCCGTTCTTATTATTTTTGGAGTCGTTGAAATTGTATTTTTCTTATTCATTCGTTCGCTTTATATGCAAAAATTATCACAGTATACGAATGGACAAATTATTTAAAACAAACTTGATGAAAAGAGTATTTCTTATATTCTTTTCGTCTTCATCCTACTAGGAGGTCTAGGTGAATGACATTTTGGCAGTTTGCATTTAAAAACGTCACAAGGAACGCCAGAGCTTATTTCGCCTATTTTGTAAGCAGTGCGTTTTCCATTGCTATTTTTTTCTCATTTGCAGTTTATTTATTTCATCCGAAATTGCATATGACAGACGTAAATTCTGCTCTGAACATACTAATGACAATTTCAGAGGTTGTCATTGTGTTCTTTTCATTTTTCTTTTTACTATATTCAATCGGTACTTTCTTAAAAGTACGAAAAAGGCAATTTGGGATTTTAACAGTACTTGGCATATCTCAAAAACAATTAAAGAGACTCGTATTTCTAGAAAACATGCTAATTGGTGTCCTATCTATATTTTTTGGAATTCAATTAGGACTTGTCTTTTCACAGTTCTTTTTATTAGTTACTGCCAAGATTACACATGTACCTGGTTTATATTTATATTGGCCTACAAGCGCCATTATTTTAACTAGCATCATCTTCCTTGGACTTTTCATTCTCGTATCATCTTTTACACCGATGCTCATCCGTACGAGAAAAGCTGTACGTCTTTTAAAAGAAGGAACAAAACAAAAAGAAAGAAAAGCATCCGTGCTCGTCTCTCTATTTGGTGCGATATGTTTAATATCTGGATATGCGTTAGCCGCAAATCCATTATATTTTCTGTCACTAGGTGATATCATTGGGCTTTTATATGCCGTCTCTAGTATATTTGTTATCCCATCGCTTATTGCAGCTGGGACGTATTTTTTCTTTTCACAAATTAGTTTTTTACTCATCCGCATATTAAAAAAGCGCAGAAAGTTTTATATGAAACGCATTAATATGCTTTGGATTTCTGATTTAGCATCACGTATTCGAACGAATATTAATATGCTCTTTATTGTGGCGATGCTATCAACGCTCGCTTTTACAATGATTACATTCCTATATGGTTTTGGGAAGTTCACAAAGTTTAATGAAATAAGAAAAAATCCTTTCCCATTTACTTATTTATCACATACTGAAAACACGTTAGGTGATGAACATTTAAACTGGCTAGAGCAAAAATTTAATGAAGAGCACTTTACTTATACAAAATTTAAAACGGATATATACGAAGTATCTTTAGCTGAAGATAACACGCAACTCTATCATGCAATGAAACAAAGTGACTACAATGTACTCGCTAAAGTATTACAATGGGAACCTCTCACCGTTCATAACAATGAATCTTATATCCTTATGAAAGAAATAGATGATCATTTCATTGGAACATTTTATGATAAAGAAAAAAGAGATAGTCTTACACTTACTCAAAACTCTTTACATTTGAAAGTGAAGGATTATAAAAGTACTAGTCCGTTTCCAAACTGGTTAGTACCGAAGTTACTCATTTTATCTGATGAAAATATAGAAACCCTATCAACCATTTCCAAACAAATGAGTGTATATAGCTTCAAAGTGCCGAATTGGGAAAAGGCATATAATATCGGTGCAGCATTTATAACAAAAATCAGTAATGACAATGCAGCTATTCAAGCAGAACATGCACCATTCCATGCAAGTGAAGCAAGTAACTCTCTATACAAAACGAAATTAAATGTAGCCTCATTTTTCTTAATAGGAACTTTCCTAGGAGTTATTTTCTTTATCGGTGCTGGTAGTGTTCTTTACTTCCGTATGTATACTGACTTAACAAACGAGCAAGAAAAATATATAACGGTTACGAAAATCGGCTTAACAGAGTCTGAGATGAAGCGGTCTGCCACCATTCAACTTGCTATTTTATTCTTTGTCCCTTACATTATGGCATCCATCCATACGATGTTCGCGACAAAGATGTTACAAGAAGTGTTAAATCTCTCGTTCTTCGCTGAGATTACAGTCGTACTGATGATTTTTGGAACAGTTGAAATTCTATTTTTCCTTTTAATTCGTTCCTTTTATATGCAAAAATTATCACAACACATTAAGTTTTAAAGGATAGAAAGGTGATTACTATGGAAGAAGTATTACACATAAAAAACGTCTCAAAAGTGTATGAGGGAAAAGTCCCTCATACAGCTTTAAAAAATATAAATTTGCACGTAGATAAAGGTGAATTTGTTGCTATAATGGGACCATCTGGTAGCGGTAAATCTACGTTTTTAAACGTTATTTCTACCATTGATTCTCCGACTGCTGGTGATGTCGTGATTAACGGAAAAAAACCACACACATTTCGTAGAGAGAAGTTAGCTATTTTCCGCCGCCAAGAGTTAGGATTTGTTTTCCAAAACTTTAACCTACTAGATACACTTACAATCGGTGAAAATATCGTACTACCTTTAACATTAGATAATGTTCCATTAAAAGAAATGGATGAAAAGCTTGATAACATTTCAAAAAAGCTTGGCATTGATCATATTTTAGACAAGCGTATCTTTGAAGTTTCTGGGGGACAAGCACAGCGTACCGCTGTAGCTCGTGCTGTTATTCATCACCCTTCTCTTCTACTTGCCGATGAACCGACAGGAAACTTAGATTCAAAAGCGGCAATTGACGTAATGGAGCTATTTACGAAATTAAACAAAGAAGAAGATGCAACAATTTTAATGGTTACTCACGATCCATTTGCAGCAAGTTATTGTAATCGTGTTATTTTCATTAAAGATGGAGAGCTTTACAACGAACTGCACCGCGGATTGTACCGTGAGAAGTTTTATCAAGAAATATTAGATGTTTTAGCATTACTAGGAGGAAGACGTGGATGACATTTTGGCAGTTCGCATTTAAAAATGTCTCGCGTAATTCAAAAGCATATTTCGCTTATTTTGTAAGTAGTGCGTTTTCGATAATGGTTTTCTTTTCATTTACTGTATACGCGTATCATCCACGCTTACAAAGTGTACAAGGCTTTCAAGATCGGGATCCTCTAATGAATTTAGCTAGTACAGCACAGCTTGTGATCGTTATGTTCTCGTTCTTCTTTCTGTTATATTCAATTGGAACATTTTTAAATGTTCGGAAGCAGCAATTCGGGATACTCACTATTCTTGGTATCTCACAGAGACAATTAAAAAGATTATTATTTACTGAAAACATGATAATTGGGATATTATCTATCTTTATCGGTATACAGGGTGGCCTTGTATTTTCTAACTTTTTCTTATTAGTCACTTCGAAATTAACAAGTGCGAAAGGCCTTTATTTATATTGGCCAACAGAAGCGATTATCGTTACAACCGTAACCTTTATCACTTTATTTTTAATCGTTTCTACGTTTACACCAATGTTTATTCGTACTCGAAAAACAACGCAGCTTATTAAGGGAGTTAACAAAGAGAAGAGTGAAAAAAAACCATCTATACTCATTTCGCTATTTGCTGTAATTTGTTTAGGGCTATGCTATTATATCGCTGGTTATCCGCGAGGCTACGTAACGGAAAAAAATGTGCAAAATGGATCTGTCTTTTTTATTATGTTATCTATTTTACCACTCGTAGTAGTCGGGACATATTTATTCTTTTCACAAACATTTCTTCTTTTTATCTATATTTTAAAGAAGCGTAGAAAGTTTTATTTAAAACAAATAAATATGTTATGGATTTCAGATTTAGTTTCTCGTACCCGCAGTAATATTAATGTACTCTTTATCGTTTCTATGCTATCTGCACTTGCATTTACGATTATTATTGGATTATTCGCTGCTAATAACAATACGAAAGCATCAGTACTAGAGCGATATCCTGTCCCCTTCACTTATACGTCAGAAGGTGACAATTCCCTTGAACAAAAGCATATTACTACAATTGAAACTGAACTTACAAATAATAATTTTCCTTACAGAAAATATAAGTTTACAGTATTAAAAGATACAGCTTCAAAAGAAGACATTATGCTTATGAAGATGAGTGATTATAACGCAATCGCTAAACAATTGAAAAGACCGGAAGTAACAATCGATTCTACAGAAGTGTATATTATTTCTCGCCACTCACCAGAACTGCTAGATCTTGTATCAAATCCATTTGCAAAGCAAAATACGATTACACTTGGATCTAATAAAAAAGAATTTCATATTAAAGGGTTTATTAATAAGGGAATCGAACCATCCTTTGCATTCCCACATTTAGTTGTCGTACAAGATTATGTATTTGATAATATGATTCCTCATATTGAAACAACCGTAATCTACAACTACTTCGTAGAAAACTGGGAAAATGCAATAGTTCCAACCAAAAATATGTTACGTGTTATTAGTAGTGATGCACGTGCGTTCTACGAAAAGCATACAGAAGAGAACGCTCAAGCTCCTTTCTTCATACATACGGCTACGGATGAACTCATTTACGGTAAAGGAAATGCGGTCGCTCAATTCTTTATTTGGGCATTTCTCGGCTTTATTTTCTTTATCGGTGCGGCTAGTGTTTTATACTTCCGTATGTATAATGACTTAACAAATGAAAAACAAAAATACATTACCATTACAAAGCTTGGCTTAACTGAATCAGAAATGTTTCGTTCTGCAACGATTCAATTAGGAATTTTATTTTTCGTTCCTTACATCGTTGCTGGTGTTCACACGTTATTTGCGGTTAAGTTTTTACAAAGCATGTTTTCTTTCTCATTACTAAAAGAGACATGTATCGTACTCACCTTTTTCGGGATTATCGAGATTATTTTCTTCTTCTTAATCCGTTCTCTGTACATTAATAAATTATCACAGCATATGAAAATATGAATAAAATGGCCTTGTGCGTATTGCACAAGGCCATTTTCAATAGTTTTTAATTAGCAACAATATCCACCATAACCGCCGCCATAACCGCCGTAACCACCATAACCACAACCGCCGCCACCGCCGAAGCAGCTAGCACCGATGATGATTAATAAAATAAACAATACGATTAGAAGCGCAAAACCGCCACCGCACCCATGTCTGCGGTTACAATCATCATGTCTGTGTTCACACTTTTCGCTCATTACTCTATTCCTCCTTTAGTATCATTCATAACAAGTTCACCTTGCTCTAAATGAGGGGATTCCATTTATAGTATGTTTTCAGGGCGAATAGGAAGCTTGGCTTACTTAAAAACGGGCTTGTTTTAGGAATTAGGCTTTATTAAAAAGTGAATTAGCCTTATCCAGATGTAAGCATAAAGCATTTGACATAATCTTAATTTCTTACTAATATCTAATTGAACGATCAATCAATTTTTTGATTATATATTCAAATCATATAAATTAGGAGTTGGATAGCGTGACTGATTCTTTTATTGCAGAGGCTAGGCGTGAACAAATTATTCTTGCATGTATCGATACATTAGAAGAAGTTGGATATAACAACTTAAGCTTAACGAAGGTAGCAAAAAAAGCTAAGATTAGCACTGGACTGATTTCTTATCATTTTAACGATAAGCTTTATCTTATGAATCGGACATTACAATTTTTAGTTGATAAACAACATAAATTTATTAGCAATCGAGTACTATTAGCCCAATCTGAAATAAACAAACTAGAGGCTTTTATTGAAGCACATTTGGCTTATCAAGAAACTCATTACAAAAATAATATTGCCTTAATTGAGATTGTCTTTAATGCAAGAAATGAAGAAAATATCCCTTATTACAGAATCGAAGACGAAGAAGATGATGATGCTCTTAGAACGATGTTATTAGATATTTTGAAGACTGGTCAACAAAATGGAGTGTTTTCTAACTCTTTCCGAATTGACACATTGGCTTCATTTATTTTAGGAGCAATTGAAGAAAGAATGCTGCAGGCGAATTCATCGATATCTATAGAAAATTACTCAGATGAGCTCATAAAAATGGTGAAGAAACTCACTATTTAAATGCCCTGATTTTGAAAAAATATATATTAAGAAAGGATGAACTACAAATGAAAAAGGTATCTGTCATTGGATTAGGTTTTTTAGAAAAATTACTTGCTATAGTAAGTCCAATTCTTTTAGGCGTTATTGGATATTTTTCACCTAAATTAATAGAGATTATAAAAAAGATTCCTCTCTTTTCTGATTCAAAAATTATAGAACTTTTAAATTTTATTAATCCCTTCTGGCTTCCTGTTATCCTCATGCTCATTGGTGTTATTGCAGGAATTTTATTTTCTTTAATTATTTATAGTGAAGCTTTAAAAATGAACATTACTTCGGAAAGCATTCACGTGAATAAGGACGATCAAAAGAAGCAAATTACCAGGTCAAATGTAAAAGCCGTTTTTCTAGATAAGCGTCAAGTGGTTATCATTGATCAAGAAGACCGAGAATGGTTACGTGAAAGATCTGATATAAATCCACTTAAAATTAAAGATATTTTCTTGCTGCACGGTTTTCCATGGGTGGAACAAGATCCTTATAAACAGGACTATAGTCTATGGAAATTAGAGGATGAGCGATTTAGTAAAAATGTAAATACCATTTTGTATGAAAGACGAAATGCCATTCGAGAAGGAAACTCGAAAAAAAAGAAGCATTTACGCAAAGATTTGAATGAACTAGGGGTCTTTGTCAAAGACGAAGGAGAAGATCAGTATATTCGTTCTATTAAGTAATAGAATGACAAAAAGAACAAATATAAAAAAGAGGTCTATCCATAAGTCAGTGAAACCGACTTATAGATAGACCTTTTCTTTTTACAAAAAATTGTTTCGTCTCGCATATTTGTGCAGTTATATAAGAAATTTCAAAATCTATAAATGTGAAAATTATTCCTTACTTTTGAATCCCCTAAAGAAACATATTTAATACAAGTGCAAAACCAAATGCAATAAAGGATAATAATGTCTCCAGTACCGTCCACGTTTTAAACGTTTCCTTCACCGTTAATCCTAAATACTCTTTTACAAGCCAGAACCCTGCATCATTTACGTGAGAAAACATTAATGAGCCTGCACCGGTTGCAATAACAAGCAACTCTAAATTCACACCAGACATGTGCTGAATAACTGGTGAAACAATCCCTGCTGCTGTCGTTAATGCTACTGTAGCTGAACCTGTTGCAATTCGAATTAAACCAGCTACCATGAAAGCTAATACGATTGGTGATAAAGAAATATGTTCTGCCATTTGTGCAATAGCTGTTCCAACGCCGCTTTCAATTAATATTTGTTTAAATCCACCGCCTGCACCAATTATTAAAATAATAGAACCGACAGGCAATAAACTTTCATCTGTTAATTTTTTAATCATCTTTTTATTAATTCCTTGTCTTATTCCAAGTAAATAAAATGCTGCGAAACATGAAATAAGTAAAGCAATTACTGGGCTTCCAATAAATACAAAAAATTCAGTTATCTTTTTCGGTAATGAAATATATGGCGCAACTACTGATAAAATCATCAATACAACTGGTAATAAAATAATAAAGAATGAAACTTTACGACTCGGTAAATCAGTTGAGACAGTCGTAACTCGAATAAGCTCTGGTTCATTTTCAGGTATAACCCTTTTATGTACCCACTTTGCAAATATCGGTCCTGCGATAATGGCTGTTGGTAACGCGATAAGTAATGAATATAAAAGTACCTTTCCTAAGTTCGCGTTATAAATACCGATTGCTGTCATCGCCCCGGGATGTGGTGGCACAAGCCCGTGTACTATCGATAATCCTGCAATAACAGGTAATGCGATTAATAAAATGTTTTGCTTCGTTGTTTTTCGAATCGAGATAACGAGTGGTAATAAAATGACGATTCCAACTTCAAAAAACACGGGAATCCCTATAACAAATCCTGCAAATAACATAGCCCAAGGTAATTTTTTTACGCCGAAAAATCGAATAAAGAAATCTGCAACTTGCATGCCTGCCCCTGAATCAGACATCATTTTCCCTAATATAGTTCCAAGTGCTAAAATGCCAACTAAATGCCCTAGTACACTACCAACACCAGTTTCATAGGCAGCCACTATTTTCGTTAAGTTCAGTCCAGACATAATAGCTAAAAATAAACTCGCAACTGTTAAACTAATAAATGCATGCCACTTCCACCATGATACCCCTAAAATAACAATCGCAATTGCAAGTAACGTGACGATTAATAAGTATATATCCATCTCTCATTCCCCTTACTTTATAAAAAAAGAGGGAAAATCCCCTCTTTTTTATACGTCATAATTCACTACATAATGCTGCATTTCTGTATTGTAGTAGCCTTCGCTATATTCAATTACTTCGCCAACTTCATCGTAAGAATAGCGCATTCGTTTTAATAGCGCTGTGCCCTCTTTTTCACCTAACGCTTCTGCAACGAAACTAGGTCCAAGTCCAACAGCAAATTCATCTCTGAAGTTTTCTAAATGAATGCCTCGGTCTTCAACTAAATCATAAAGCGATTGCAAGTCAAAGTCCGATAAATCTGTACTTGCCATTTTCGCTGAGAAATAGTGCGTATAATGAATGTACGGTGCATCATTTAACGTATATAAACGTTCAATACGAAAACTCTCTTTACCGAATAATCGAAATGGCACTGTTCCTTCTTCATTCTGAACGATTTCTGCTTTTAGCAATTTCTTCTGTACTTTATATCCTTCTTCCACTAACACTTCAGTAAATTTCTTACCCTTTGACAATTTTGTCGCAGAAGTGTTACGGATGACTTTCGTTCCTTTACCGCTTTTCTTTTCCAAATATCCTTCTTGAGCAAGTTCTTTAATCGCATTTCGTACTGTAATTTTACTCACTTTGAACTCTTCTTCTAACTGTGGTTCGGAAGGAATATTCGTATGAATCGCATATACACCATGCAATATTCGATCACGAATAATGTTTTTTATTTGTAAATATAATGGTCCTTTTTTCCTCGTTACGTTCACCGTTACACCCACTACCTTTCTACATCACCTACTGATGCCGTCATTGCTCGAAGTATATCCTTCTCTGATGACATTGGCGTATCACCGACGATTGTATGTGCAAGCATTCCAGCTACTGACGCAAATGAAACAGCTTTCTCTGGTGCAAACTCTTCTATCTCGCCATGAATAATCCCGCTCGTATAAGCATCTCCAGCACCTATTCTATCATATACAGAAAACGTAAGTGTTTTTGCAAAAGTGAACGCACCATCTTTACATATAAATCCGCGAAGCGAGTGTGTATTATCACTATTAATAGAGCGATGTGTACCAGCGATTGTAGCGATATGATACGTTTCAGCTACTTTTGGAAGCAGATCAACAAGTTGTGCTTCTCGCTCCGTTTCTTCTGTTTTCATTCCAAGAACAAACATCGCATCTTTTTCATTCATCATAACGATATCAGCAAGAGCCAGCATTTCTTCATAATGCGGTTTCGCCTGCTCATATCCGTCTTCTTCCCAAAGAGATGGACGATAATTGCAATCAAAAACGACAGTGCCTCCGTTTTCTTTAACTGCTTTCGCTAAAGATTTCATATGATGGCGCACCGTATCATTCATCGCAAGTGTAATCCCGCAAAAATGAACGATATCAATTTCCTTTGCGATTTCTTCAAATTGATACATTTCTTCACATGCCGTATTGAAGCTACTTTCTAATCGATTCGAATATGTAACGCGGCTTGCACGTGCTCCAAATCCATTTTCTAAAAAGTACATGCCGACATATTTACCGCCTCTTGAAACAAGCGAGGTTTGCACACCTAACTTTTGAACGTACGATAATGCCGCATCTCCAACCGAATTTTCCGGTAAAGTTGAAATAAGAAGTCCTTCATGCCCGAGATGAGAAAGCGCGGCTGCAACGTTCACACCTGTACCAGAAAATGAGTATTTTAATGTATTTGCTTGCGACAACAATTCATATCCTGGTACTTGCAGGCGCATCATTACTTCACCAAATGCCGCGATTTTCTTACGCATATTGATCAACTAACTTCTTCACTACTGCTAATAATTCACGAACATCTTCTGTTTTCGTATTGCCAGTCTCTTTATCAATAATAGAAGAGTACACATGCGGGATAACTTGCTCTACGTTTGCTTCAAGCGCAATACGTACAATTGTTTCAAAGTTTTCTTTATCGATTCCGCCCGTTGGCTCTAATGCGAATCCTTCTTCCGCACAAGCTTTCGCAACTGCGCGATATTCTTCTTCATGAGCTAGCCCTTTCATCGGGAAGTATTTCAATGAATTTCCGCCCATATCACGTACAAGTGCGATCGCTGTTTTAATTGGAACGATTGCTTTTTCTTCTCCAGCAGCACTAATTGGACCAGTAGAAATATTTACGTACCCTACTTTTCCTGTTGGGGATACTAAACTATTAATCCAGCTATCTTTTCCGCCAAGATTTGCACGTGTCGCTCCAACTGAAGGGAACACTTGGTTAATATGGCTACCAGGATAATGTTTCACAATTTCAGCTACAACTGCTGCTTGGCGATTATCTCCTGCTCCTAGCCCGATCGATACAGCGTCATCAATTTCTTTTCCGTATGCTTTCATCGCTGTAACTGCTTCTTCTACAGTTGGATAATCCTTTGATAAAACACCCACTACTACATAACCTTCTGCTGCTTCAAAAATATCTTTTGCGTTTTCGATATTGTTCGCTAATACATTTAATGCTACGCGGCCTTTATAAAAACGTTTTTGAATGTTTGTCATTTTAGTTTCCCCCTACAATTTCTCTCAATTTTTCTTCAATCACATGTATGTCATCACCTTGAAGTGGACGTGGATCAATATCAAAGAATCCTTGTCTTACTCCGTAATCACGTGTGTAAATTGCAATTTTCCCTTCGCGTAATGCTGTCACAACGTCTTTTGCCGATTTATTTAACTCTTTTTCGTTAATATGAATACGAGCTCTAAAGATTGCTCTTCCCGCTTCATCTTGAACGATCGTTACATTTACACCGGTTAATTCTTTTAGCGGCATAAGTACTTGTAATAACTCTTTTTCTTGCTCACTCTTATCTTCTTTTACTCCGTACTCATCAAGTGCTTGAAGTAAACCGAAAGTTGTTTCTTTCCCAACTTTCATACTTCTTCCGATACAATGTAATTGTACTTTCAGCCAATCAATATACTTTCTTTTACCGCCAACAATACCAGAAGTAGGTCCTTCAATTGCTTTTGAACCACTATAAATGGCAAGGTCTGAATACTTCACATATTTTTGAATGTCTTCTTCAGCTGCCGCATCGACGATAAGTGGTACGTTATTTCGCTGCGCAACTTCCCATGCTTCTTCAACAGAAATCATATTTTTTTGCACGGCATGATGGGATTTCACATATAGAATCGCTGCTGTATTTTCACCAATCGCATCTTCAATATGCTCTGCTTTCCCTTCATTTGCGTAGCCAACTTCAACGAGCTTACCTCCGCCTAAATAAATCATCGTTTCAACTGGAGCACCGTATTGAACGTTATGACCTTTTAACATGATTACTTCGTTTTTCGCGATGATCTCTTGATGAAGTCTTTCACTTTTACGGCGATTCCCTTCTGTAACGATACCAGCGATAGAAAGCGCAATTCCGCTCGATGCCGAGTTCACAACAACCGCTGCCTCTGCATCTAGAATTCTCGCAATATGGTCTCCTGCTTTATCTACTAAATCAGCAATTTCTACATAATTTTGTCCACCATGTTTCATCGCATCCATAACTGTATCTGTAGGAGCGGATACACCTAAAATACTCATTCTACCGCTCGCATTAATCACTCTTTTTAATCCGTACTTAGCATTCAATGAATGACCCATTGATTACAACCCCTTTCGTATCAATTCTTCTTTCAGCAATGCGCTGATCCCCTTCTGAATCAATTAACGTAACCTTCTCATCTTTCACCGTAAATAAAGTTAAGTTCGCAATATCTCCTTCTTGAATGCGGCCAAGCTCTGGTTTCTTCAGCCATTCTGCTGCATTTTTCGTAACCGCATCAATCACTTCTTCTAGCGGATAACCTAAGTAAAGGAATTTCGAAAGAACGTGAGCCATACTATACACTGGACCGTGTATACGATTCTTCCGGTAAATATCTGTACTAATTGTATGAAAGGAAATATCGTGACGCTTCGCCGCTTCTGCTACTTTAAAAGAAAAACTAGCATTCCCGTGACCAACATCTAAATGTACGCCGCGATTCACTGCATCTAGTAACACAGGTAGCGGTTTGCCTTCTTCATCAAATAAATTATTTTCTTTCCCGTTTAAGTAATGTGTAATCACATCATCCTTTTCTAAAAGAGGTACAACTTCCTCAATGCGAGGAGGTGCTGAACCGATATGTACCATAATCGGTAATGATGTTTCACGGGATAAAGAGCGTGCTACATGCAGCGGTTCAATTCCACTATCACAAACGACGCTTTTACTCATTCTCGCCTTTAATCCAACGATTACATCTTTATACTTTTCTACTGCTTCTATTACTTTCTCTTTATCTATCCATTCCATATTGGATAGTTCATCAATTCGTTTCAAACCGATGCGAGAAATATTTAAAAAGGCAAATAAATTCGTTTTCGCCTGCTCTCTACTTTTTACTAAATCTGCAATGCGATCAGCTCCGCAACTACCTGCATCAACAATTGTCGTTACCCCTTGCTTAACGCCAATTTCATCCACCTCATCGCCATACGGATCAAACTCTGAAAAAGCATGAACGTGTAAATCAATCCAGCCACTCGATACGTAAGTACCTGAGTAATCAAGAACCTTTCCACCCTCGCCAGCACCAGCTTTCGTCACCTGTGCGATTTTATTATTTTCAATTACAATGTCAATCTCTTCCCCGTTCACACGTTTCACATTACGTAGTACGAATCGTTCTGTCATTGTATTTCCACCCTTTTCTATAAGAAGCCATAAGAATACGCTTACATTGAAATTTCATTTTATATGTCTTTCACACGTTTAGCGTAACACAAAAAAAAGAAGAAGTAAATATAACGTTATAATGTTTAAAAGTAAATAAAAAGATGCTGCTCCAAAACGGAACAACCTCTTTATCTATTCCTGAACCGTCACAATAACCCCATCCATATTATTCCCCGAAATTTCATACTGCTTATTCGCTGGAACATTCACTTTCCTATTCCCAGAAACTTTATAATAAGAAACCGTATATTTCGTACCTTCCACATCAGTTGTGATTTCTTTTTGCTCTTTTAAGAAGTCTAAGTATTCCTCTAATGTAATTTTCTCCTTTTGCATAATGGCACTATGCGGTAAGCCGACATAACGAATGTGCCATGGTTCATATTGAATGCCAGTAATATGACTTTTATTTTTCGGATAACGTAATACAAAGCCGTGCTTCCATACGTTCTCTTCAATCCATTTTCCTTCAGGCGCTTTTTCCATTTTCTTTTGCGTTGAACCAACGTCCAGTGATAACCCTAAATTATGTTCACTATATCCTGCTGGGAGTGCATAATCAGATCCCATTTTTTCATATAGCTGTCTTTGCTCTTGGAAATCTCGATAGCCGCTATTCATTAAGAAATGTTGTACGCCATCTTTTCCAGCCGCATCGACAACGTTCAAAAACTTTTTTACAACATTTTTTGATAAACGAAGGTTTCTATCAAATATTACGTAGCCTCTCACTAATTCACTATTATGATTTACATTTATAATATCAGACCTAATACTATCTTTTTTAACTGGATAATCCCTGTTAACTAATAATAAATCGCCCTTATAAATTTGTTCCTTCGTAATCTCTTTCTCCTCGGGATTTGCTGCCTTTACTAGCTCATCTTTCTCGACAATTTTAACGTCGATTTCCTTTTGAAATAACGGTGATATATAAACGCCTACACATACTGTGCACGCTATAAAAAAAGAAATAAATACCCACTTTTTCATTTCTAGTTCCTCCTTAACGTAACTTACGTATAGAATAGAAAAAACTATTAAAATAAAAAGTGGGATAAAGTTTAAATTTTTATTAAATTGTTAAGTTCTCGCCTTTTGGCAATCGCACTTCAAACATTGTTCTAACTACATTACTTTCAACAGAAATTTTCCCATCATGCTGTTCAACAATATTTTTCGCAATAAATAGCCCAAGGCCAGTCCCGCCACGGTTCTCTGACCTCGCTTTATCACCTGTATAAAACATATCAAAAAGATACGGTAGGTCTTCTTCTGGAATGCTATCTCCGTAATTCATAACTTGTACGACAACTTCTCCATTATCGATATACCCATTCAGATCAACAAATTGCCCATCATATCCGTATCGAACAGCATTTGTTAACAAGTTTTCAAATACTCTAGCTAACAATTTTCCATCACCGTTAATCGGCAAATGAGGATCAACATTCAATCTAGCTTCTAAATGGTGTTTTTCTAGTAACGGATACAATTCCTCATCTAGCTGTATAAGCAGCTCACTTATATCAATCGGCTTTTTATTTAGTTGTAACATGCCATAATTCATACGTGTAATTTCAAATAATTCATCAATTAAGCTTTCAAGCCTTTGTGATTTCGTATATGCAATTGTGGAGAAATGTTTAATTTGTTCTTTTGTTAAATTCTCATCTTTAAGAATTAAATCTAAATAACCTAAAACAGATGTTAACGGCGTTCTTAAATCGTGAGCTAAGTTAACAATAAGCTGGTCTTTACTACTTTCCGCAAAGTCTCCTCTTTCCACCGCTTCTTTTAACTTTTCACTCGCAACATTTATTTCACGTGCGATATTTCCAAATTCATCATTTGATGAAACGCGCACTTCATTTGTAAAATCTCCGTTCGCCAAATGATGAATTCCGTTTGAAATCTCATCAAAATATTTTAAATACGGTCTAGTAAGGAAGAAGAAAAACATAATAGACAGAGGTATGAAAATAATTAAAAAGAAATTAACATCCCCAATTTGTCTTATCATAAAACGCAATTGAGCTAACGGATCTTCAAAACGAACGACTGATTTATAATAAATCCGTAACCCTTCATAAATGATATACGTTACACCAGCAGCACATATCATACTTAACGCAAATAGCATAACCATCTTCGAGCGAAAACTTCTGATCTTTTTAGCCATTGAAAGTATACCCTACTCCCCACACTGTTTTTATTAGCTTATCTTTTCTTTTATCTTCCCCAAGTTTTTTCCGCAATGTACGAATATGTACCATAACTGTATTTCCGCCTTCATAATAATCATCTGCCCATACTTGCTGAAAAATATTTTCCACATTGTACACTTTCTTCGGATGGCTCGCTAATAAATATAAAATATCAAACTCTTTCGGTGTTAATTCAACTTGTTCTCCGTACACATTTACTGTTCTTCGCTCAGGATCAATCACGACCCCGCCTACCTCTAAAGCAGATTTACTCTCCGCTACTTTCGGTTGATTTAACGTAAGAAACCTACGCAATTGTGCATTTACGCGCGCAACTAATTCAATCGGTGTAAAAGGTTTCGTCATATAATCATCTGCACCTAATACAAGACCTGTCACCTTATCAAAGTCCGAAGTTTTCGCACTTAAGAAAATGATTGGCATATGGTGCTTCGCGCGAATTTGGCGCGTCACCTCATACCCATCCATTTTCGGCATCATAATATCTAAAACCACTAAGTCGATTGGCTGCGTTTCAATAATATGAATTGCCTCTTCTCCATCAGCTGCCTTCACGACGTGGTACCCTTCTTTTTCTAAATGTATCTCAATTAAATCAGCAATTTCCGCCTCATCATCCGCTATTAAAATTGAAATGCGCTTCATTTTACTCCCCCTTTATACGCTCGATTGTAAACTAGTCTATCCAATTTGTACAATACGAAAAGGTTACTCAGGAGAGTAACCTTAGTGAATGAAATTATATCAGCGATTTTCCAAATATATCGACCACAACTTGAATTATATCGACCGTAACTTGAATTATATCAGCGATTATTGAAATATATCGACTTACCGACAATTAACGACGAAATTCGCCCGCTATTTTAAAGACTCAACCTACCGCTCAAAAACAATCCGCTGCTTCGATATTTCTTCCAATCTTCCGTGGTCAACTTTATACTCAGCATCAACGCTTTGCGGTACAATCACTTTCCCGCCCTCAAGCGTCACTTCCGGCGAAATAATATCCTTCTCCCAATGCCTATTAGAAGCTGATATATCACCAGGAATCGTAAAGTTCGGCAATGAAGCAAGCGCAACATTTTGTGCTCGTGAAATCCCCATCTCTACCATACCACCGCACCAAACAGGGATATTATGCTCCATACAATAATTATGAATTTGAATCGATTCTGTTAATCCGCCCACTCGCCCTGGTTTAATGTTAACGATACGGCAACTGCCAAGTGTAATCGCAACGCGCGCATCTTCTAAACTATGAATACTTTCGTCTAAACAAATCGGCGTTTCAATCTTCTTCTGCAGCTGTGCATGATCAAGAAAATCGTAATCTGCTAGCGGTTGCTCAATCATCATCAATTGGAATTCATCTAGTCGTTTCAGACTCTCCGTATCCGCTAATGTATACGCTGAATTTGCATCAGCCATTAACGGGATATGCGGAAACTCTTTACGTATTTCTTTCAATAACTCGTAATCATGCTCTGGCTTTATTTTTACTTTAAAACGCTCGTATCCTTCTTCTGCGTACTTCTCTATTTGTTTTAACATAACCGGAATCGTATTGATCCCAATTACAACACCGACTTCAATTTCAGTCCTAGTTCCGCCAAGCAATGTCGCTAACGATTTCTTTTGACGCTTCGCATATAAATCCCAAACAGCCCCTTCAATTCCGGCCTTTGCCATTCGGTTTCTTTTTATATGCTGAAACAAACTCGGTATTTCATTCGGATGAGAAATTTCAGCCTTTAATAAATCAGGTAATAAAAAGTCTCGCAGTACATGCAGCGCTGTCTTTACTGTTTCTTCCGTATACCATGGTTCAGAAAAAGCAACGACTTCACCAAATCCAATGCACCCTTCCGTATCTTCTAATTCAATGACGATACTCTCACGCGTTTCATACGTTCCGTAGCTTGCAGCAAACGGGATTACAAGTGGCATTTCCGTTATATAAAGTGTCGCTTTTTTTATCTCCACCTACATCTCCTCCACTAATTGTCTTAACTCTCGTCTTAACAATTTTTTCGAGGCGTTTCTTGGTAATTCCTCTAAGAAACATGCTTTCTTCGGCACCTTATATTTCGCTAATTTCTCCTCGCAAAAATGAAGAATTTCTTCTTCTGTTACCGTCCCGCTTTTTACAACAAAAGCAGCCGGTACTTGTCCCCATTTATCGTCAGTCATACCGACAACACCAGCTTCCGCTACCATCGGGTGAGAAAGCAACACTTCTTCAATTTGAGCCGGATATATATTCTCTCCGCCAGAAATAATTAAATCACTGCGGCGATCTAATACGTATAAAAATCCTTCTTCGTCTAAATAACCGAGATCTCCAGTATGAAGCCATCCGTTTTGAATCGTCTCACGCGTCGCATCTTCACGGTTAAAGTAACCGCCTGTTACGTTTGGCCCTTTTACTACAATTTCGCCTTCCGTACGCGGCGGCACTACTACACCGTCTTTTTCAATACGAAGTTGGCACTGAAATAGTGGCTTTCCAGCTGATCCTACTTTCGTTAACATATAATCTGCGGATAACGTACAAATTTGCGATGATGTTTCTGTCATACCGTACGTTTGATATACAGGAATTCCTTTTTCCACACACGTTTCTAATAACGGTTTCGGCGCTGGTCCTCCGCCAAGTAGCATGCATCGTAAAAAAGAGGGATATGTTCCTTCTCCAAGTCTCTCTAATAAATCAGTTAACATTTTTGATACGACAGAAATAATCGTTACGCCTCTCGTTTGAAGTGCTTTATGAATAAAATCAGCATCATATTTCGGAACGAGTAAAATGCGCATGCCGTACATAATGTTTTTCATTAAAAGAGAAAGACCGCCAACGTGGAACATCGGCATACAAGCTAACCAGCAATCATCATCACGAAGTCCTAAATTAAGCGAAGAACCAACCGCGCTTGCCCAATGATTTCCGTACGTTAAAATAACGCCTTTCGGTTTCCCTGTCGTCCCAGACGTATATATAATTGTCATCGCTTCTTCTAAAAAGAATTCTTCTTGTATAGATGCTTCCGCCTTCGGTCCATTCATCACTTCAGCAAATGAATAGACAGGAACAGCATTAGCATCAAAATCTTGATCCGTCACTAAACAAACAACTTCAGCATCATCCATTTGCCAAAGTAGCTCTTCTCTTGAAAGACGCGTATTTAAAAGTACAGCTACAGCACCTACGTAAGATAGGGCATGAATCACTGTAATCATCTCCATACCATTTTTCATCAGAACAGCCACCTTTTGCCCACGCTTCACTCCTACATGTGTGAGGTGTTCACAAACAGATATTACTTCTTCATGTAGCTGCATAAAAGTAACCTTTTCATCCTTTATTTCAATTGCAGTACGATCTGGTGTTAAAAATGCACGTTGCATTAACCAATTCGGCATCGTCTCCATCACTCATTCTCCTTTCATGAAAGAAAGAGACTTGATATGACATCAAGTCTCTTAGTTGTTTTGTTTCCGGTTTGATCTTTTGGTCTTATCCAGCTGCGCCTCCTAGCCCCTTCCGTCTAAGAACCTTCCGCACGAGAAAGTAAAAAACACTTTCTGTGCGAAAGAACCTTAGCCAACGGGGCTAAACAGTCGGCTCCGCTTTTAAAACATCCAGCTACAGCAGCTAGAATGTTCGGTGGCTTCACTTCTTCCTACGAGGCAAAAAGCGCCTCTAAGTCAGAAGCTCCATCCCCCTCACATTCTAAGCGAGCCGCTTCCGCTTTTGATCAAGGGAAACGAGGGAATTGACCGAAGTCCGGACTGCGTTTTTCTTTGAATGCGTCGCGACCTTCTTTTGCTTCGTCAGTTGTGTAGTACAGTAACGTTGCATCTCCAGCTAGTTGTTGAATACCAGCTAGACCGTCTGTGTCTGCGTTGAATGCAGCTTTTAGGAAACGAAGTGCCATTGGGCTGTTTGCTAAGATTTCTTGTGCCCATTGTACTGTTTCTGCTTCAAGTTGTTCTAATGGTACTACTGTATTTACTAAGCCCATATCAAGCGCTTCTTGTGCGTTATATTGACGGCATAGGTACCAAATTTCACGAGCTTTCTTGTGACCTACCATACGAGCTAGGTAACCAGCTCCGTATCCACCGTCAAAGCTTCCTACTTTAGGACCTGTTTGTCCGAATACAGCGTTGTCTGCAGCAATTGTTAAGTCACATACGATATGAAGTACGTGTCCACCACCAATTGCATAACCTGCTACCATTGCGATAACTGGTTTAGGAATTGCGCGAATTAGACGTTGTAAGTCTAATACGTTAAGACGTGGAATTTGGTCGTCGCCTACATATCCGCCATGACCGCGAACTTTTTGGTCGCCGCCAGAACAGAATGCACGTCCACCTTCACCTGTTAAAATGATAACGCCAACATTTGCATCATCACGAGCATGTGCAAAAGCGTTGATTAACTCCATTACCGTTTTTGGACGGAATGCGTTATGTACTTCAGGACGGTTAATCGAAATCTTTGCGATACCATTGTATGTTGAATAAATAATATCTTCGTAATTGCCTTCTTTTACCCATTCAATAGCCATTACAACTACCTCCTTGTATATTTCTGATCTCCTCTATAAGTGCGTCTTCCCTCTTAGATGAAAAAAGCATCACTGCATAGTTTTTAGAAATCCCTTTACTATTGTATCAAACTTTTCCGGTTGTTCCACATGAATTGCATGGCCAGCACCATCAATTTTGACAAATTTCGCGTCAGAGACGCATTTTTCGATATTTTTTAATATGCGGAAGAACTTTTCATCATGCTCACCGTTTATTAAAAGAACAGGCATTTTTAAGTTTTTCAGCTCATTCCACCATGAAGGCTGAGCCCCTGTTCCCATACCGCGCAAGCTATTTGCGAGCCCTTTTGGATTGTTAGCAAGTCGCTCTTTTCGCACTGCTTCTTGTACGTTTTGTGCTAAACGTTTCTGCGTTTCAAACAGCGGAATACTTTCCCACATCGATACAAAACTTTCGATGCCTTCTCGCTCAATTTTCTGAGCAAGTCGCTCGTCTTTTTCACAGCGTTCTTTTCGCTCATCTTCACTTTCAAGACCAGCTGTACAATTTTCTAATAAAAGAGAACGTACATATTCCGGATATAGACATGCCATCGTAATCGCCAGTCTACCGCCCATTGAATAGCCAAGTATGTGCGCCTTTTCAATATGAAGGTACTCTAGTAGTTCTTTCATTTGCAATGCCGCATTTCGAATATCATAATGCGTCACATCTTCAGGGCCTTCCGTTTTTCCGTGCCCAACAATGTCTACTAAAATAACTTGAAATTGCTCGCTCCAAGAAGGAACAAATGAACGCCACGTTTCCATACTTCCCGTAAAACCATGAAGAAGTAGAAGTGGTTCCCCGCTTCCGACTACTTCATATTCATACGATACACCTTGCAGCGTTACGTTCATTTTGATTCACCTTGCAATGATGTAGTAATTACGTCCTGTGTTTTCGCCCATAATTTGCGGTGCAATATTAAATTTTCATCACGGTTCGTACAAATTTCTACAACGTGTAAACCTTCCGCCCTTGTTCCCTTTTGTACCTCTTCGCGGAATTGCTCCCAACCATTTACACGGCTAAATGAACCACCGTACATGTTGACAACATGCTCATAATCAAGACCAATCGGTGTTCCAAATAACGACTCGAAATGTTCCTTTTTCTCATACTGTGGTAAGAACGAGAAAATACCGCCACCGTCATTATTTACAACGACAATAGTTATATTTAATTCATGTAATTTTGCGGCTAATAATCCGTTTAAATCGTGATAAAATGATAAATCACCGATCACTAATACGAGCGGTTCACAAATAATGCTCGCTCCTAAAGCTGTCGAAATGATTCCATCAATCCCGTTTACACCGCGGTTTGCCATTACTTGAATATTTTTATCCGATGTGAAGAAGAATGAATCTGTATCACGAATTGGCATACTATTACTTGCAAATAACGTTGCTCCTTCTGGTAATACGCGGACAATATCCGTAATAACTTTCCCTTCAAATGCCGTTTCATATGTTTCTATTTCACGAAGCGTTCCCTTCGTTTTTTCGTTTATATGTTTCCACATTCCGAACCAATCATTCTTTTTCATAACTGGCATTTTTTCTATTAGTGCACTGCAAAATGCAATATCACTTGCTTGGACAACTTCTGTTGCAACAAGAGCTGGGTCTCTCCATTGCCCAGATTCATCAACAACGATATGAACGGCTTTCGTTTGTTTTTTGATGAACTGCGTTAATGCTTTCGAAACAGGCATACCGCCAAAGCGAATCATAACTTCTGGCTTCCACGTTTCCTTTAACAGCTCATTTCGTAAAAATGTATCGTAACAGTCGATTACCATCGTTTTATCGTGATGTCCACTACGAATATTAGAAAGTGGGTCCGCTAATATTGGATATCCCGTTTTTTCAGCTAATTCCGCCACAAACGCTGCGATTTCCGAATGACTATCATCTCCACAAATAATAAGCCCCTTTTCCATATGTGAAAGGCGCCCTACAAGAGAGTCTACATATTCACTCGGCATCATCACGTTCCCTTGCTGAACTACTCCTGTATATTCCCCGCGTCCTTTATCCCATAAACTTTCTAATGAGAAGTCCGGGATAAGCGGTTCGCGAACTGGAAAATTAAGATGAACAGGCCCTTGCGGCGCTAAACAAGCACTTGCTATCATGCGTTGCGTCGTCATGCGAGCATAATGATACATCGCTTCACTCGCTTCTGGAAGTGCCATTTCTGTAAATTGCTTCACAAACGTACCGTATAAATTAAATTGATTCATTGCTTGCGGTGCACCGACATCTCTTAATTCATGCGGTCTATCCGCTGTTAAAACGATAAGCGGCACTCGTGAATGAAAAGCTTCACATACAGCTGGATAATAGTTCGCTGCTGCCGTTCCTGACGTACATAATAATGCAACAGGACGTTTTTTCGCTTTTGCGATACCGAGCGCAAAAAATCCTGCGGATCTTTCATCTACATGTAAATATGTGTTCATTCCTTCATGTTGTTCCATTAGTAGAGCTATCGGCGTTGACCGTGAGCCTGGACTAATGACAACATCACATACATTTAGACGCGTCAGTTCATCCACGAACGCGCCTAAATAATATGATAATGCTTCTATATGATTGTTCATTTCATTAATTCCTCCAAAGCACCAAGCATCGGTCTAAACTTCAAACTTGTTTCTTCATATTCAAGCTGCGGTACTGAATCAATTACAATCCCGCAACCGGCAAATAAGGATGCTTTCTCGCCGTTTAATAATCCGCAGCGAAGTGCAACCGCAAATTCACCATTTCCTTCATCATCTATCCAGCCAATCGGTGCACCATATAATCCTCTATCTAACAATTCAACATCACGAATCAGTTTCATCGCTTCCAAACGAGGTGTCCCGCCAAGAGCTGGTGTTGGGTGTAATTCTTCTACCATTGTTAAAAGACTCGCATCGCCTTTTGCCTCTACAGGTGTATATAAATGAATTAAGTTTTTCGTTGTTAATAAGCCCGGACTTTCCGGAATATTAACGGATTCGCAGTGTTCATTTAATACCGACCTGATCATGTTCACAACATAACCGTGCTCAGCTAAATTCTTTTCATCATGAAGAAGCGCATTACTATTTCGCTTACTTTCTTCTATAGATTGACCATGACCAGTTGAACCAGCAAGACACATCGAAGTAAACTTCTCATCTTCTTTGCGAATTAATCTCTCTGGCGTCGCTCCTAAGAAGCATGCTCCTTTATAATCAAAAGAAAATACGTAACAATCCGGTTGTCCAATGCGAAGCGCTTCTAAAACGAGAGCAGAATCAATATGATGATTCATCTCTACTTTTAGCTCCCTCGCTAATACAACCTTCTGCACGTTCCCCTGCTTCATCTCATCTTGCACTTTCTCAATGGCCTTCATCCAGCCTTTCGGATCCACTTCTATTTTAGATGTAACTGTTAATTTTGATCCTTCTAATGCACATTTACTCTCCCCAAAAATTTTCTCTTCTAAAGAAACAATTTCGTTATAAAGAGTTTCTGCACAATCTGTTGCTGAAACGAATGTATTCATTGTTAACCATGCTTTTTCATTTTTTACAGTTAATAAAAATGCCGGTAGTGAAAATGTCGTATCATCAAATTCTTTCCATAAGTCCGTTTTCTCTTTTTCTTGGTCAAATGAAAATCCACCAAATAAAAGAGGACCTGTTCCAAATTCGTATTTTTCTCTTTGTACAAATGCGTTCTTTTTTACTTTATCCCACTCGTCACGAGCCGTTTGAAAGCGTTTGTGAGAAGAGGTTGCTATAGTGAAAACAGAGCCAATTCCAGCAAATATTACATGCTGAGCTGGGTCTGCAAAATAACATCTATTTTCGAATGCAATCCTTTTTCCTGCTGCATAAAACAGAAGCGGATCCATCCAGTCTATTTGTTTTACAAAGCTCACCAATATTTTTTCGTCAGTTGCACGCTTAATGGCCGCACTTAGAACTTCTTGCAAGCCTATTTGTTTCGTTTGAATCACAATTGTCTCCCCCCTATGGGCGAAAAATAGTCATAATTACGCTTGATTTTAAGATACACCTCAAACGAAAGGCCTGTCAACGTTTAGCATTTCTGAGAAATTCACCTTCTCTTCCTAGAAAATAAACGTTGACACTAAATGATGCTTTTTCTACACTTAGTTGTGTACAATATGTGACCAAAGGAGGATTCAACATGGAAATGAACGTCGAAACGAATTCCTCTCCTACGGCGCCAAAGCCAAGTAAGCAAACAGGCTGGCGCATTTGGTGGAGTTTACTACGTCCCCATACATTAACAGCAGCTTTCGTTCCTGTTTTCATCGGAACAGCCTATGCAATGCAGGTCGGAGGTATAAATCAAATACATCTCCCTCTTTTCCTTATAATGCTTCTTGCTTGTCTTCTCATTCAGGCAGCAACAAACATGTTTAATGAATACTTTGATTATAAAAGAGGACTTGATCACGAAGGTTCAGTTGGTATCGGCGGCGCTATCGTTCGCGATGGCATTCAGCCAAAAACAGTACTTAACTTAGCATTTGGATTTTTCGGCATCGCAATACTATTAGGTGTTTATATTTGTATGAATTCTAGCTGGTGGCTTGCGGCAATCGGTCTTGTTTGTATGGCCGTTGCTTACCTTTATACAGGCGGTCCACTTCCAATTGCCTATACACCATTTGGAGAGTTAACAGCCGGATTATTTATGGGTGTCATTATTATTGGGATTTCATTCTTTATTCAAACTGGAACTGTAACATCAGAAGTCATTTTACTATCGATTCCAAGTTCCATTTTAATTGGTGCCATTTTACTAGCCAATAACATTCGTGACTTAGATGGCGATAAAGAAAACGGTCGTAAAACGTTAGCAATTCTCGTGGGACGTGAAAGAGCCGTTGGTGTACTTGCTTCTATGTTCATCGTTTCCTACATTTGGACAATTGCTTTAATTATCGTGGGCATCGTATCACCATGGATGCTTATCGTATTTTTAAGTGCACCGAAAGCATTTAAAGCAACGAAAGGCTTTATCGGCAAAAGCATTCCAATGGAAATGGTACCTGCAATGATTGCAACTGCAAAAACAAATACAATCTTCGGTCTCCTCATGGGAATCGGATTATTGCTTGGATATTTCCTTTAAAAGGAGCTGCTGACGCAGCTCCTTTTTCATATACCAATTTCAGAGGTAAAATTCATCTCATAATTCCTACTCCCAACGCTCATACTATGTAAAGAAACTGAATTGTAGGAAGGTGGACGACTATGTTAACTCCACAACAAATAAATCAATTTAAATCCGTTTTAGAAAAACAAAAACAAGAACTAGAGCAAACGATACAAACACATGAAAATGAAGATCGGGCATCTGAACGCGATTCCGTTGGAGAATTATCTAGCTACGATAATCACCCAGCTGATATGGCAACAGAGCTATATGAACGTGAAAAAGACTTTGGACTTATTGAGCTCTGGCATAAACAGCTAGAAGATACGAAACATGCCCTGCAAAAAATAGAAGCGGGTACGTATGGCATTTGCGAAGTATCTGGCGAAGAAATTCCATTCGAAAGATTAGAAGCAATGCCGACTGCTACAACATGCATACAGCACACAACGAACAAATTAAATATGAATACGCGGCCAGTTGAAGAAGAAGTATTGTCTCTTTCTTTCCAGAAACACGATGAAGATCATTCTGTTGAATACGATGCAGAAGATGCATGGCAAGATGTCGCAAATTATGGAACATCTGAAACACCGTCTGATTTAGAAAGACAAGATTCAAAAAACTATAATGGCATGTACGTAAATAGCGAAGAGAATGTAGGCTACGTAGAGGATTTTGAGAATTTTATCGGTACAGATATGTATGGGAAAAATCCGCAAGTTTTCGCTACGGAAGAGCATGAAGAATATGAACAAATGCTTGATGACTTTGAAGAGCGTACTTTTAAAGGCGAATTATCTTCAAATGAATCTAGCTCTAAAGAATAAAAAAAAGCATTCCGAAAATCGGAATGCTTTTATCGCTAGCTAATTAGTTTTTTGTAACGTTAGCAGCTTGTGGTCCACGGTTACCTTCAACGATTTCGAAAGAAACTTCTTGACCTTCTTCTAAAGTTTTGAATCCGTCACCTTGGATAGCTGAGAAGTGAACGAATACATCGTCTCCACCTTCAACTTCGATGAAACCGAAACCTTTTTCGCCGTTAAACCATTTAACTTTACCTGTTTGCATGTCATGTACCTCCTAAATAAAAATGAAACTATGAATCCACATGAAAAGGTGGATATAAAGGACATGAATGTATAACAAGCTTACAGCCTTTAATTCAACGTGCTTTATTTCCGTACCACATTATGTAGCTCAATAGTGACTTCACTATATCACGCTATATCAAAAACGTCAAATGAGAACACTTTCATTTCATCATTTTTTATAATCCTAGTATAACCTTAAATTTTCATTCTATTTTTATTCGAAAATTAACAAAACTATAGTGTTCTAATTCTTATAATTTCTGTACAATATAATTACTACATATTTATGAGGTGAAAAAAATGCAAGCACATGAAATCGAGTATAAGTTATACGGCGATGATATGCAGTTTGTTGAAATTGAGTTAGACCCAGAAGAAAGCGTTATCGCAGAGGCTGGCGCAATGATGATGATGGAAGATTACATCGAAATGGAAACAATCTTCGGTGATGGTTCTGGCCCATCTGGAGGTTTATTCGGAAAATTAATGGGCGCTGGTAAGCGTCTCGTTACAGGCGAAAGCATGTTTATGACTGTATTTACAAATACAGGTCACGGCAAGCGTCACGTATCCTTTGCTGCTCCTTATCCGGGCAAAATTGTTCCTGTAGATTTAACAGAATATCAAGGAAAAGTAGTTTGCCAAAAAGATGCATTTCTTTGTGCGGCAAAAGGCGTTTCTATCGGAATCGAGTTTACGAAAAAAATCGGAACTGGTTTCTTCGGCGGTGAAGGTTTCATCATGCAGAAACTTGAAGGTGACGGACTTGCTTTCATGCACGCAGGCGGAACCGTATATAAGCGTGAATTGAAACCTGGCGAAAAGCTTCGCATCGATACAGGTTGTCTCGTTGCCATGACAAAAGACGTTAACTACGATGTCGAGTTCGTTGGAAAAGTAAAGACAGCTCTATTTGGCGGCGAAGGTTTATTCTTCGCAACGTTAGAAGGACCTGGAACAGTTTGGATTCAGTCCTTAACACTTAGCCGCTTAGCAGCACGCCTGACAAGCCCAGCAGCACAAAGCAGTGGTGAAGGCAGCGTTTTAGGTGGACTTGGTCGTTTATTAGATGGCAAAGAGTAATGCATAATAGTAGCAGGGATATAACCTAGCCGAACTTTTTGACTAGGTTATATCCTTTTTATTTTTCCTTTCGACGAATACCATGCACTATTATGATGACTTCTCAAATAAAGTGATACTTTATTCAATCCGACTCCTACCTACCTTCTTTGCTCTAGCCGAATTTTGAAGTGGGAGTCTTACTGTCAGTTAAAGCCGGATAAACAAAAATAATGATAATGTCTTTAAACACTCAGTACAAAGCCCTTGCAATCGCAAACTGTAACATTTAAGATTACGTTTATAAGGAGTGATACAAACTTGAATAGTGAATTTATGATTGCAGTGCATTGTTTAGTTTATCTGAATCATGTACCTGGAAATATGGCGAATAGTGAACAATTAGCTGATAACATTTGTGCTAATGCAGCACGAATTCGTAAAGTCATGCGAATGTTAAAAAAGAATGATTTAATTTCTACGAAAGAAGGACTAAACGGTGGTTATATTTTTAAGCATGATCCTAAAGATGTAACACTCGGGGACATTTACGAACTCACTTCTACTAGTTCTTTATCCTCTAATTGGAGATCTGGTAATGTAGATAAAGATTGTACAATTTCTTCAGGAATAGGCCATGTAATGACTGACATATTTATCGAAGGCGATAAACATTATAAATTATTTTTAGATCAACTAAATATACAAGATGTTATAAATAAATTATTTAAATAGATGCTTTCATTTTGGTATAAATACTTTTACAAATTATACCAAAATGAAAGTATGTTATAAATGTAACGAGTTTTGGAACAAATAATAATATGTGTGCTTTTTTAACTTTCTTCAACAATCGGGCCATATTATTGAAAAATATTTTTAACGAAAGGCTCCAAAACGACGCTTGGCGACGTTCCACTACACTTGTTAGGTGTTTTTAATAAATCTAAAAGGCTATACATAAAAAAATTCTTTTTTTCTTCCCTTTTATCATGAGTTACATGAATAAAGGAAAGTCCTATTTTGAAACACAATCGCTGCAAATGTTCACTTAAAAACATTTTTTGCCACATGAAGAAATTCCTTAACTGCAGGAGAAGCATTTGCAATAGAATGACAGGCAAGTGCTACTTCACGGCTGTTTTCAATATTTAGTTTGCTGATTTTTATGTTTTGCTGTGTCTTTAAATATAATTCTGGACCTATCGTAACGCCAAGTCCTTCCTGTACCATATTAGCGATGGTTGTACAGTCGTGTACTTCAAAAAGAATAGATGGTTTAATTTGCGCTTCTGCAAATAATTCCTCAACATGTGATTGGTACATCCCTGTTGGCATAATAAAGGATTCATCCATTAAATCATTCATTTCTACTGTTTCTTTAAAATGGAATTGATGATCAGGGTGATAAGCGACTACCATCTTGTCTTTAATCAAAGGAACTAAATCGAAATTTGGGTTTGATTTTCCTTTTACTACAAATCCAATGTCAATAATGCTTGAACCCAACCATTCCGTAATCTCTTCATAGGTTCCTTCGTAAAATTTAAATTCTATTTTAGGATGTTTTTTTCGGAATTTTGTAAGTAACTTAGGCAATAAGCAAGAAGAAGCACTTGCAAAAGTGCCGATACGAATAATACCTGTTTCCAAGCTTGTCATAAGCGCAATTTCTTGATTAATGACTTCCAGTCTTTTCAATATTTCTCTAATATGCGGCAGAATTTTTTGCCCTATTTCTGTAAGTGTTATTCCTTTTTTTCGATCACGAATTAATAAAGAAACCCCCCATTCAGATTCTAAACTCGCAACTGCATGACTCACGGCTGATTGAGTCATATTTAATATTTCAGCAGTTTCTGTAAAACTTCCTAGCTCGACTACTTTTGCAATGATTTCGTAGCGCACAATAGTCATGAGTAATTACTCATCTCCTTTATTAAAAACATCAATTTCACTTATGTTAACATAGGACTTAAAATAAAAACAGTAGTTCAAATATAAGGAGATGTATAAATTGAAAAATAATATAAATCAACTAATCGTCATACTTTTAGCTTTAGGAGCTTTTGTAACAGGAACAGCAGAGTTTGTTGTTTCTGGAATTTTAGAACTGATTTCTTTTGAATTAGATGTTTCAATATCAATAGCTGGTCAGTTGATTACGGTTTATTCTTTATCTTATGCCATTGGAGCTTTGATCTTTGTCATGCTAACGTCTAAATTGAACCGTAAAAAAGTGCTTTTATATGCTATCTCTATATTTATTCTAGGAAATCTAGTTGCATTTTTCAGCTATAATTTTGTCCTTCTTATGTTATCCAGAGTCATTATGGCGATGAGTGGAGGGCTATACATTGTTGTTGCCACCAATTATGCTGCGCAAATTGCAGTTCCAGAAAAAAGAGGTAGTGCTATGGCAACAGTCATTACAGGTTTCACTGTTTCATTAGTACTTGGAGTGCCTATCGGAACATTTTTAGCTGGACATTTTGATTGGCACTATATTTTCTTAATCATTGCGTTTGGCACAGTTTTTTTAATGATAGGACTTTACAAATTATTACCAGATACAAAAGGAAATCAACCGATGCCATTTACACAACAGCTACAAACTATGAAAGATAAACGAATCCTTACGGGTTTAATGACAACGATCTTTTGGATTTTAGGCTATACGATGGTATTTGCCTACATTGCTCCATTATTAAGTCATACTGCTGGCTTTTCTATTAAAATGACAAGTATCGCTTTATTTGTTTTAGGCACTTTTGCTTTTATTGGTTCACGCTTTGGAGGATATGCGGTAGACAGATGGGGACCTAATAGAACAATATCATTAAGTTTATGTGTTCATATCATCTCTTTATTTGTACTAGCATTTACACAGTATAGGGCAGTTGGTGTATTTGTCACACTAGCTTTTTGGGGAGTAGCAACTTGGACAACGACACCAGCAAAGCAGTTTTATCTGATTTCACTAAAACCACAATCCTCTGAAACAGTACTCAGTTTTAATACCGCCTTAATGAATGTGGGAATGATGCTTGGCTCTGCATTAGGAGGAATCATTATTCAATATACTAATATAGAAAATTTAAGCTGGATTGGTGGATTATTCGTTATACTTGCACTTATTTTTATCAGATATTCTTTCTACCTAAATAAAAAAGTTATGAAGCACCATCGACTTTAATGAATTAAAAAGTAATTTCTAAACTCAACTGCCTTGCTATTCAGTTGGGTTTTTATTTTTTTAATACTCTCCGATATTTAGCATTTTATAAAAAATCTTGTTGGAGGTTATGAAAGGGGAAATCATAACCCACATTTGCAGTTGTGAAGGGAGAGGAAATGCATGTTAGAACGATCGTACCGAATGGCAAGTTCGCTGTGCATTTAACGCCTTTTGTAAACGAGTATTGAAGAAGAGAACAAGGAACTTTCATTAGAGTATGACTAATGAGTATAGGATTTGATAAATATCTTAGTTATTCCATTAAAGGGGCTTTTTTATGTTTACTTATAGTGCAAAATAGCGCTTAAAATAAGCACAAATTACCTCCTAAAGTAACAGTCTAACAATTTATATCAAAAAGAAAATTTACGTCATTTATCGAAATTATCTACACTAGCACCCGAACAAGCTCAAGCATTTCAAAAGTTTAGTAGACAAGTTATGACTGAAGGTGCTTTATCGAAGAAAGAAAAAGAAATCATTGCCGTTGCAGTAGCACATGCAACAGAATGTCCATATTGTATTGATGCACATACAGTAAGTGCAAAACGTGCTGGTGCATCCCTTGAAGAATTAACAGAAGCCATCTTTGTAGTCGCTTCTGTTGAAGCTGGTGGCGCAATCACACATAGTACACATATGCAAAATGCATTAGACCCCAGTGCCGACGATGTACTATATCGCCGATCAAATTTACAAAAGTTATCAAATTTAAAACAATTTGCGCCTGAAGGCTTCTCAGCATTTATGGAGTTTAACATGGTAGCAACGAAAGAAGGAACTCTAAGCAAAGAACTAAAAGAATTAATTGCTATCGCTATCGGACATACGACAGAATGCCCATATTGTATCGACGTGCATACAAAATCTGCAGCAAAAGCCGGAGCAACAAAAGAAGAAATTGCAGAAGCTATTTTAGTTGCAGCTGCTTTACGAGCAGGTGGTGCCTACGCTCATATGGCTAACATGATTGAAAGCTATCAACAATAGAAGACTTTGAAAAAGTATCCTCATACAACGGATGCTTTTTCTTTTATCCCGCTATTTGCCCTCATAATCCACATCACGTAACTATAGGTTCAAGCTTTTTTTCAAAAGAATGAATCAAGTCCCTCACTGCATATATTGAACTATACCTTTTCTTAAGGAGGCTCCCTTAATGCGTACTCCTTTATCCTTTGATAAAGATACTGCCATACTGTTAGCTTCTTGTTGTGAGTTAACATATGAACAATATAAACAAAATGGAATTTTTGAAATACCAGATGGTTTTCAATATGTACAAGGCTTTCAAGGAAAAACAATTCAAACGACAGATTGGTTTGGATTCATACTAGAATCTGAGGATACAATTATTATAGCTTTTCGGGGTACACAAACAGATACAGACTGGATTATCGATTCACTCGTCAACCAAAAGCCATATCCATATGCTTTAAACAGCGGAAATGTCCATAATGGGTTTCTTTCTATTTATGAATCTTGCCGAGATTCTATTATGGATATGCTCGTATCATTACCGGCCCATAAGAAACTTCTTGCAACAGGTCATAGCTTAGGCGGCGCGCTCGCTACACTACATATACTCGATGCGCGTATTAACACCGCCTTCGCACAGTATGGTCTGTATACATTTGCCTCTCCAAAAGTGGGCGATATTGCATTTCGTAATTATTATAAACTACAAGTAGCTAGTAGCTTTCGCTTTGTTAATTTATTTGATGTCGTTCCTCTTCTCCCTCCGCGCAATGTCCATTTTAATGAACAAGACTGGGAATATGCACACGTTCATCACAACATGACTTTTACGAAAAACACAAAGTCTATTACAAATAATCATTCCATTACAACATACAAAACATGTCTGACTTCTCATTTTTAACCAGTAAAGAATTGGAAATTAAATATCCTTATACTATAATAATATATGAATTTACTTTTGGATGAGGGGACCTTACATGCTAAAATTTATCTTTGCACTTTTTCTCATTGTAATTTTTTCGTTTACAGGTTTCTTTACATTTTCATACTTTGCGACAGGAGAATATGATGGAACAGGTATCATATATACCACCATCCCATTTCTTTCTTAAGCAAAAAAAGAAAACCGAGCTTAATCTTATTAAGCTCGGTTTTTCAAGTCGTTATATTCCTCTTTTAAAAGTGAATACTTTAGCATCCATATACGTATTATCCATTTTCACATTTTGTCTCAATGTACCTTCAAAAGGGACCTTCACTTAATACTGTTTAACCGTGTTACCAATACCCCAAATCTCATTACTATACTGTAAAATCGTTCGATCGCTCGCAAAATGACCAGATTGTGCAATATTTAAAATCGACATTTCTAGCCACTTCGTTCGGTTTTCATAAGCCCTACCAACAGCTTCTTGCCTTTCCGCATATGGACCAAAATCTCGCAGAACGAAGTATTCATCATTTTGAATAACGAGAGAATCGTAAATTGCTTCAAATTCAGCTCCCGACTGTGCAAAGAAACCATTCGTTAACTGATCTACTACCTTTTTAATGTGCCCATTGTGGTGATAATAATCACTTGCACGATATCCACCATTTTGATAGTAATGAAGAACCTCTTCGGCCGTTAAACCGAAAATGAAACAGTTATCATCACCGACCCTATCTTTTATTTCAATATTCGCTCCGTCCAACGTGCCGAGTGTAATCGCACCATTCATCATAAATTTCATATTACCTGTTCCTGAAGCTTCTTTACTCGCAGTGGAAATTTGTTCACTTACATCCGCCGCCGGGAATATATCTTCCGCTAGAGACACTCGGTAGTTTTCTAGAAAGATAACTTTCATATATTGACTTACGTACGGATCATTATTTACTTTCCTTGCAAGTTCATTGATTAATTTAATAATTTTTTTCGCATAGTAATAGCCAGGTGATGCTTTCGCTCCAAAGATAAAAGTACGCGGATAAAATGTAAAACTAGCATCCTCTTTCAAACGATTATACAAATATAAAATATGAAGAACATTTAATAATTGTCGCTTGTAAGCATGTAGTCTTTTCACTTGCACATCAAAAATAGAATTTGGATCAATTGTAATCCCCATTGTATGATGAATACGCTCCGCTAAAATCTCTTTACGCTCTTGTTTTACCTCTGCAAATTTCTCTTGGAAACTCGCATCGTATTGAACTAATTGTAGCTCTTGAAGCTTAATCGGCTCTTTCTTCCACTCTGTTCCAATCGCCTCTGAAATAAGGTTCGTCAGCTGTGGATTCGCCTTCATTAACCAGCGTCTATGAGCGATTCCATTCGTTTTATTATTAAACTTATCTGGATAAAACTCATAAAACAATCGCATTTCACGTTGCTTTAAAATTTCCGTATGAATTTTTGCTACACCGTTTACGCTATGGCTGCCGACAATTGCTAAATGAGCCATTTTCACAAGATCATGCGCAATAATCGCCATCTCTTCAATACGATGCCATTCATACGGATAATGTTCCCAAAGTTCATGACAGAAACGTTCATTAATCTCTTCAATAATCATATAAATTCTCGGTAATAACGGTTTAAAAATGTGAATTGGCCACTTCTCAAGCGCTTCTGATAACGTCGTATGATTCGTATAAGAAATCGTTTGCGTCGTTATATGCCAAGCTTCTTCCCATGCTAGTTTTTCTTCATCTAATAAAATACGCATCAGTTCTGGAATCGCCAAAACTGGATGTGTATCATTAATATGAATCGCAATTTTCTCATGTAATTGACGAAGGTCACCATATCTTTCTCTATGCATACGAACGATATTTTGCAAACTTGCTGATACGAGGAAATACTGTTGTTTCAAACGCAGTATTTTCCCCTCATCATGCGTATCATCTGGATATAAAAACTCCGATACCGCTTCTGTTTCACGCTTATATTTCAAAATATCTTTGCAATTTTGCGGGAAAGGAACTGGTTCCGCATTCCAAAGTCTAAGTGTATTTACAGTACTCGTCTCATAACCTACTACTGGAACGTCATACGGTACTGCCATAATCACTTCTGCATTCGTATGCCTGAACTCTAAACGTCCATCAATATAGAGCGGTTCAACATTGCCGAAATAACTTACTTCTACAGCTTGATCATGCCTTCTTACTTCCCATACGTTTTCATGAAGAAGCCACTGTTCTGGAAACTCAACTTGATAACCATCCACAATTTTTTGATCAAATAAGCCATGTTTGTAACGAATTCCACAGCCATGACCTGGTAAGTCTAAAGATGCAAGTGAATCAAGGAAACAGGCTGCTAATCGTCCAAGTCCACCATTCCCAAGACCTGCATCTGCTTCCACCTCTTCTAACTGTTGCAAAGAAATCCCAAGCTCAGAAAGTCCTTGCTCACATACATCCCTAATACCTAAATTTAATATGTTACTTCCAAGCAAACGCCCAAGTAAAAACTCAATGGATAAGTAATACATTTGCTTTCGCTCTCCAGACCGATAACTTTCGTTCGTTGCAATCCATTGACTATTCATATACTCACGTACCATGTACCCAAGCGTATTGTATTGATCACGAGTTGTAGAGTCTTTGAAACTTTTACCATACATCGTCTCTAACTTTTCTAGAAAAGCTGATTTGAAACTTTCAACATGAGTAAACATTTCTTCACCACCTACACGTTATTCCATGAGACTTTTATACAATTTCTTATAGGCAAGAGCTGATTTCTCCCAGCTATAATCTTCAGTCATCGCTTGCTTTACAAGCTGCTCCCATACCGGTTTATCGTGGTAAAATTCAATCGCCCGGCGAACCGTGTGCAACATGTCATGTGCATTAAAGTTCGTGAAACTAAAACCATTTCCTTCTCCGGTTTCTTCATCATAAGATTGTACAGTATCATTTAATCCGCCTGTTTCCCTTACAATTGGAATTGTACCGTACGCTAATGCGATAAGTTGTCCAAGACCACAAGGCTCAAACAGTGATGGCATTAAGAATAAGTCACTTCCCGCATATACTTGATGAGCTAATTCCTCATTAAAGCCGATATACACTTTTACCTTCTCAGGATACTCGTATGCCATCCACTCAAAGAATTGCTCATATTCAGAATCACCTGATCCTAAAATAATACATTGTACATCTTCCTCCATTATTTCGCGGAATACAGTACGTACTAAATCAAGACCTTTTTGCTTCGTTAATCTCGTTACCATTGAAATAATCGGTGTATCTTCTTTTTCTGGCAAACCAAAATAACGCTGCAATGCGCGTTTATTTTCATTCTTGTCATATAATGACTCCGCATCATACTGAGCAGTAATATACGAATCCGTTTCTGGATTATATACGCTCGTATCAATTCCATTTACAATGCCGCTAAGCTTATCATTATATTTTCGTAACAACCCATCTAACTTCTCACCGAAAAACTCATATTGAATTTCTTCTTTGTATGTCGGGCTAACCGCTGTAATTTGATCAGAAGCGATAATGCCACCCTTCATAAAGTTCACATTTCCATAAAACTCTAACTGCTCACTATGAAAATATTCATCACCAAGTTCTAACAAGTCGTACATCACTTCAGGAGGAAATACACCTTGGAACTGCAAGTTATGAATCGTATACACCGTTTTAATATGCTCATATAATGGATTATCTTGATACTTTTCACGCAGTAAGAAATTCACCATAGCTGTATGCCAATCGTGGCTATGAAGCACATCCACTTCAAAATCAAGATGCGGAATACACTCTAAAACTGCTTTTGAAAAATAAGAAAAACGCTCTCCATCATCATAATGACCATATAGAGAATCCCTCTTAAAATAATATTCATTATCTATTAAGTAATACGTAATCCCGTCTTGCTCACCTTTTAAAATTCCACAATATTGATTTCTCCAGCCAAGCTGGACGTTAATTACTTTATGTAGCGTACATCCATCCCTTAATTTTTGCGGAATAAGACTATAATTTGGGAGTATAATGCGAACTTCCACACCTAATTTTTTCAGCTCTTTTGGGAGCGCACCTGCTACATCAGCTAATCCTCCCGATTTAACAAATGGTACACATTCTGATACTGCAAATAAAATATTCACTTGTTGTCCCACTGCACGAAAAGCTTATACTACTTCTCTTGCAGCTTCCTCCCTTCGAGTTTTCATTTGAATTAAAACTTTAATCAGTGGAGGAAAACCCCCACTGATTTCTTAAGAATAACTATTAATCGTACTGTTTTGAACGCTTCCTTTTTCTACAACATACGGCTCATCGGCGTTTCCTTTTAAGACAACACCGTCACCAATTTTCACATCTTTATCAATAATAACACCGTCTATTATACAGTTATCTCCAATTTGGCTCTTTTGCATAATAATGCTATTACGAACAATTGAACCTTTCCCAATTTTAACAGAACGGGAGACAACACTATTTTCTACTTCACCTTCAATAATACTGCCGTTTGCAATCATTGTATTTTTCACAGCTGCACCCTTTAAGTAACGAGTTGGCGGCTCATCTTTTACTTTCGTAAAGATTGGTGCTTCTTTCTTAAATAGTTGCTTCCAAATAGCAGGCTGCAATATTTCTAAGCTATGTTTATAGTAACTTTCAATTGAATCAATAATAGCTACATATCCAGTATGTTCATACGTAGCAATATGCAGTGATTTTCCGCGCTTTTCTCTCACTACATCAAATAAACTGTATTGCTCCACATCTTTATATGCTTCAAATAAATCTAACAATAATTGCTTCTTTAACACGTATGTTTGCAGCGAAACCCCTTCATGACAAACTTCCGTAATGTCAGCTGCCGTATGTATATGTCGCTCTAACACCGCTTGAAAATTTAATGCTGTTACGAGATGGCTATTCGTAATAACGACATACTCTTCTCTGGCTCTTAGAAAATAATCAATATGTCTTCTAAAATGTGCAAAAGATCCAAATTCGTCTTGATCACATTGGCAATTTGGCGGGAATAAAAACAGTCCGTCTCGTTTTCTATCTAAATCCCACTGTTTGCCTGAACCAACGTGGTCCATTAGTGAACGGTTTTTATGGCTTGTAAAAACTGCCACACTATGAATATTAGAATTCACCATATTTGAAAGCATGAAATCAATGAGTCGATAACGGCCCCCAAATGGTAACGCCGCTAGTGAACGATGCCCTGTTACTTTCTTTAAGGAAGGAAAGCTTCCCGTTGCATTAATAATTCCCAACATTTTTTCTCCCATTCATTTCATCCCCCTTCTCTATTTCCCTTCAGCAATGAGTACTACATCGTCAACATTCTTTTCTGGACGAATGATTGTTCCATCTTCAATAACCATTTCCGATCCAACAATTGCTCTTTCAATCACAACATTTTTACCAATCTTCGCTCCTGGCATAACGACAGAATCAATAACCATACTACCTTCTTCCACCGTCACCCCTTGGAATAAGACAGAATGCTTCACGTCCCCTTCAATGACGCATCCTTCATTAATAAGTGACTCTTCTACTTTTGCCTTTTCAGCAATATATTGAGGCGGTTCGTTTGGATTCACAGAATAAATACGCCAATTACGATCGTTTAAGTTCAGCGATGTTTCATCGCGAAGTAAATCCATATTCGCTTCCCATAAACTCTTCACCGTTCCAACATCTTTCCAATATCCTTCAAACGGATACGCCATTAGCTTCTTCCCTTCATCTAATAAAAGCGGAAGTACATCTTTTCCGAAATCATTACTAGATTCAGGATTTCTTGCATCCATCTCTAAATACTCTTTCAAAATAGCCCAATTAAAAATATAGATTCCCATTGATGCAAGATTACTTCTTGGAAATTGCGGTTTCTCTTCAAATTCAACAATCTCCATCTCTTCGTTCGTATTCATAATGCCAAAGCGACTCGCTTCATCCCAAGGCACTTCAATAACAGAAATCGAAACGTCCGCTTCTTTCTCAATATGATAATCTAGCATTTTACTGTAATCCATTTTATAAATATGATCGCCTGATAAAATAAGGACATACTCTGGTTCGTACTGACTTAAATAGTTTAAGTTTTGATAGATGGCACTTGCCGTACCTGTGTACCACTTCACACCTGAAGACTCCGCATAAGGAGGTAATACTGTGACTCCACCGCTTACTCGGTCTAAATCCCACGCATTGCCGATTCCGATATAATTATGAAGTTCAAGTGGTTGATATTGCGTTAAAATCCCAACCGTTTCAATACCAGAATTCGCGCAGTTACTTAGCGTAAAATCAATAATGCGATATTTGCCACCAAATGGAACAGCTGGCTTGGCTAAATTTTTTGTTAATGCACTTAAACGACTACCTTTTCCCCCTGCTAGTAACATTGCTACGCACTTTTGTTTTTGAGCCATCTTGTTTTTTGCTCCCCTTTCTCGTCTTCACTGGTCGTAATATGGATACGCCAAATGGTGGAATTGTAATTTCTACATGTGCCGCTTGATTATGATACGGTTCTTGAATCGCCTTAAGACGCTTCTTATTCACTTGCCCTGATCCGCCATATTGCTCAGCATCACTATTTAAAATCTCGTTATAATACTCGAAATCTGGTACACCTACTTTATAGTTTTCATATGTAGCTTTCGTAAAATTACATACGACAACTAACGCATCTTCTTGTTTATCCCCTTGGCGGATAAAAGAGAAAATACTTTGCTCATTATTATTAGCATCAATCCACTGAAATCCTTCAGGCGAATGATCAAGCTGCCAAAGTGGTTTAGAGCGCTTATACAATGCTATGAGCTCTTTAAAGTAATCATGCATATAACGATGCATTTCAAAATCATGTAAATTCCAATCTAAATCTCCAAGGTCTTTCCACTCATCAAACTGCCCAAATTCTCCTCCCATGAAAAGTAATTTCTTTCCTGGGTGAGTAAAGAAATATCCATATAACAAACGAAGTTGAGCAAACTTATCCCAGTAATCTCCTGGCATTTTATTTAATAACGACTTTTTCCCATGAACGACTTCATCATGAGAAAGCGGTAATATAAAGTTTTCAGAGTAAGCATATAGTATAGAAAACGTCATTTTCTCATGAATATACTTCCTGTACTCAGGCGCACACTCCATATACTTCAGCACATCATTCATCCAGCCCATATTCCATTTGTAATTGAACCCAAGCCCACCTTCATACGTTGGGGCTGTTACAAGTGGCCAAGCTGTTGAATCTTCTGCTGTCATAAGAAAATCTTCATCTTCTGCAAACACCGCTTCATTTAACTCTCGTAAAAATGCAACAGCGTGCTCATTACTTTGCTCTTGCCCTTCTTTATTCCAATACAACATATTCGCAACTGCATCCACCCTGAAACCGTCAATATGGAAATATCTCATCCAAAATAACGCATTTGAAATTAAGAAATTACGTACTTCCCTCTTTCCTAAATCAAAATTAACAGTTCCCCATACTGGATTTTCTTGCACATCTTTATCTTTATATTCATAAGTCGGTGTCCCATCAAACAAATATAAACCGTGAGCATCTTTACAAAAATGCCCCGGCACCCAATCTAAAATGACACCGATTCCATATTTATGACATTCATCGACAAAATGCATCAAATCATGTGGCGTGCCGAATCTACTCGTTGCTGCATAATATCCCGTCCCTTGGTATCCCCAAGAACGATCATATGGATGCTCAACAAGCGGCATAATTTCAATATGTGTAAATTGATGTTCCACCACATAAGGAATGAGTTCTTCTGCCATTTCCCTGTAAGAATACAGTGTTCCGTCTTCTTTCTTTTTCCAAGAACCGAAATGTAATTCATAAACTGTCATCGCTTCTTTATAAATCGATTTTTTCTTTTTCTTACGGCTCCAGTTTTTATCATTCCATTCATATCCTTTTATATCAAAAACTACAGATGCCGTATTCGGTCTTACTTCTGCATATACAGCATACGGATCTGCCTTAAAAATGACATCACCAGCTATCGTTTCAATCGCATATTTATATATTTCTCTTTCTTCAATATGCGGTATAAATAGGGACCAAATTCCCTCTTCTGTCATTTGTAGCATCTTATGTTGCTCATAATCCCATTCATTAAAATCTCCAACAACACTCATTGCTTTCGCATGAGGAGCCCATACTGTAAATCGTACACCTCGCATCTCATCTTCCGTCACAACATGTGCGCCAAAGATGTTATAACTGTCATAGTACTTTTCTGTATGAAACTCATCTCGTTTCACTTCTTCACAATTTATTACACTCAATATGTTCACCTCACTAAGATGACAGAATTTTTTATACTTTACCAATTCTGCGAAAAACTGAAATATCCTTGTTAATTTATAAAAAATATACGTTTTTTTCTTAAAAATGTTTAATTTTTTTCACATTTCTATATAAAATATCGAATTTTGACGAATATTCATTGAAAACGCTTCATTTCCTACTACCCTTTTATCCTATTATTTATTTCTCAACCCCTATTTTATTAGATTCATACTGTTTTTCACGCTATTTTTCACTTAAATTCGTAGTAATATAATCTGTCATAAAAAAATGTTTCTCAACATTTTTTGTCACAATTTTATTGAAATGGAAAATTCATAAGCATATACTTGTTCTCAATAAAGAACGACGACTTTTCGTAACTACAATTCATAGCGGACTACTATGTTTACTTATTTATCCTTGTTACGAACGGTCGTCATAAAAATTTAATTAGGGGGCTTTCTTATGTCATTAAAACAAAAGGTTGGAATGGGAGTTGTCACAGCTTCACTTGGCTTATCCCTTACATTCGGCGGTGTATTCGCCTATTTCAGTGATTCTGAAACATCGAATAATTCATTTCAAGCGGGAACACTAGACCTTTCTATTAATCCAAGTGTAATCGTTGATGTGAAAGATTTAAAGCCTGGTGATTTTATTGAAAAAAATTTCAAGCTTGAAAATAAAGGGTCATTGGATATTGCAAAAGTAGCACTTGAAACATCCTATGAAGTTACAGATGCAAAGAAAAATAATGATGATGAAGATTTAGGCGATCACATCATCGTTACATTTTTAGTGAATGATGGAAAGCCATCTAATCCAAACGATGATCATGAGATTTTGTGGGAAACAAAACTATCAGAATTAAAAACTATGAAACCCGAAGATGTAGCTACTTCTCTAGAACGTCATAACTTAATAGACGGCATCCCATCCGGTGAAACAGATTCCTTACACGTTCTCTTCTCCTTTGAAGACAACGACCAAGATCAAAATAAATTCCAGGGTGATTCCTTACAGTTAAACTGGACATTCCATGCAGAGCAAACACCAGGCACAGAGAAATAATTTTTAAAATATAAATTATCGGAGGCTTATACATGAAAAAGAAAAATCGTTTTGTTACCGGAATTGTAACGGCTGGCGTTCTGTTTTCAACTGCCTTTCCGTTCAATGTACTTGCTGAAAATCCTATTAACCAAATTGACTCTTCAAACGCCCAGTCTTTACTATCAAAACTTTCTAAAGAACAGCGTCAGGCATTACAAACGTTAGATGCCAATCCTGGTTTTACTATTTCGCCAGATATTAATACGAGTAGTTCCGAACCAGTAAATATCATTGTAGAATTTCAAACTGCGCCAGTAAAGATTAATGAATTAAAACAAAAAGAAAAAGGGTTACAGGCTGCTCCTGAAAATATAAAAGCACGTATTGATCAAGAACATGAGGAATTCCAAAAAGGACTAAAACGTCTTTATCAATTCAGCCCATCAGTAAAGTCAGGGAATTTCCAGTCTGTACAAATTAAACGTTCTTATAAACATGCTATAAATGGGGTTGCGCTAACATTACCTGCAAATACAGTTGAAGAATTGTTACGAATTGGGGTTGTAAAACGTATTTGGAAAGATTACGAAGTGAAATTAAATTTACCAAAACAAGCAGAGCAGAAAGCACCTCAAAAACTAACAGATAGTATTCCGCAAATTGGAGTAGATAAGTTACATAGCGAGGGCATTACCGGAAAAGGAATTAAAGTTGGGGTATTAGATACAGGTATTGATTACAATCATCCAGACTTAAAAGACGTGTATAAAGGATATCGTGCAAAACCGGATGAAGATTCTAGTAAGATAGACCCAAACTCCGTAAAAGGTTGGGACTTTATTAGTAACGATGCTGATCCGATGGAAACAACCTATACAGAGTGGCAACAATCTGGTGCTCCTGAATTTGATGATCGTGGTTCTTCCTTCTACACAGCCCACGGTACTCACGTAGCAGGTATCGTTTCTGCTCAAAAGAAAAACACATCAGATTCCGCAGTAAAAGGTGTTGCACCTGACATTGAACTGTATAACTATCGTGTACTCGGTCCATACGGAAGCGGAGATAGTTCTGGTATTATTGCTGCAATCGATAAATCTATTTCTGACGGTATGAACGTTATTAACTTATCGTTAGGTGATGATAGCAACAATCCGCTTGACCCAACGTCTATCGCTGTCAATAACGCGATGCTTTCCGGTGTTGTTACAGTCGTTGCTGCTGGGAACTCTGGTCCAAATCCAGCGACACTCGGATCACCAGGTGCTTCTCCATTTGCGATTACGGTCGGGGCAAGTGACAGTTCTATTTCCTTACCAAAACTATCAGGTCGTGCTGGACAGGTACAATTCCCTAACTTAATTTTATTTGGCAAAAACTTCACTGATAAAATAGAAGATTTCAAAGGACAATCTTTACCTATTGAATCTGTAGGAATCGGTACGCCTGACGAATTTAGTAAAAAAGATGTAAAAGGAAAAATCGCTCTCGTTGCACGTGGCACACTCTCATTTGATGAAAAAATCGCAAATGCGAAACAAGCTGGTGCAAAAGCCGTTATTATTTATAACAATGTGGACGGAGAAATTCCTTTCTACGTTGGCGAAAGTACAAAATACATTCCAGCATTCCGCCTAACGAAAGAAGACGGTGAAAAACTAAAAGCTCAAATCGAACAAGGTAATACATCCTTTACCTTTGACGAACTTAGTTATATTCAAACAGAAGGCGATCATCTTGCAGACTTTAGCTCACGCGGCCCTGTTACATCAAATGATGATATTAAACCAGATATTACAGCGCCTGGTGTTGCTGTACTTTCAACAGTGCCTGAATATATTAACGATCCACAAGAAGGCGAAAACTATGACGTTTCCTATGAGCGTATGCAAGGAACATCTATGGCTTCTCCTCATATCGCGGGCGTTGCTGCTCTTATTTTACAAGAACACCCAGAATACTCTCCATTCGATGTAAAGGCGTCTCTTATGAACACAGCTGATGATTTAAAAGAAAAGTATTCTGTATATGAAGTTGGAGCTGGACGAGTAGATGCGTACAACGCCGTTCATACGGAAACAAGTTTTAAAGTGCTAGATACAACAAAAACAGTTGTAAATGATGAAGTAATTGAAGTACCAGAAGAAACCGGATCCATTGCATTCGGGAAGTTTTATCAAAAAGACGGTGAAGCACTTGAACAAAAACGAAGTATAAAAGTGAAAAATCATAATAAACAAGAGAAAAAAGAATTCAAAACAGAAATTTCTTACACACCAGCATCTTCTGCTATTAACGATGCTACCGCAAACGGTGTAAAAGTTTCTGTTCCAGAGACAATTACTCTTGATGCTGGCAAAACAGATGAAATTGAAGCAAAAATTAATGTTCCAGCCGGTGTAAAACAAGGCCGATATGAAGGATATATTCATATTACAAATACGAAAAATAAAGAAGAAACGTATCAAATTCCGTTCTCTATTCGTGTATCAGAGCCTGGTATTGAAAATGCGATATTATCAAGAAAAGCAATTTCAACTGATACATCGAAATTTAATCCATACGGTGAATCATATGTTCACGGGGCATTCCAATTAAATAGCGAACTTGAAACGTTAGATCTTATCGTGAAAGATTCCAAAACAAATAAGGCTCTTGGCTTCATTGGAACGTTAAACACGAGTGGACTAAAAACGGATGTATATTACTACTTAGATTCATTCTTTAACGGCAGAGTGTATCCTTTCACAAATGATCCTGCGAAACCAATTGGTGATGAGAAAATCAACTTACCAGAAGGAGACTACACAATTGAGTTTGTTGGCTATGATAAAGCCGGGAAAGCACGTGTGAAAGGTGATTATGTCGTAATTGATAATACACCACCTGAAGTGAAATTAACTGGATTAAAACCTGGTATTTATGAATTAAATGAAGAGAATTATACAGTGGAAGATGGCAAAAAGGCACTATGGATTAAAGGAAATGTGTACGATTCAAACGTTGACTACTTAAAAGGAAAAGGATTAAACATTACGCAAGAAGCGAATGGCGTTATGTATTATGACTATTCTCCATACTTGCATAAGTTTTTACCTATTAATGCAAATGGTGACTTTAAAGTTGGCATTACTCCTGAATCCTTTAAAGTGGAAGGTCCAATGAACACAGGCGTATATATTTTCGATTATGCAACTGCAGGTCCTGACTATCCAAATGGTGTAAATAACTATTGGTTTATCCCACAAGGAGCTCAATATGCGAAAACTAGTTATGATAAAAAAGAAGTATACAAAAATGATGAACTTACTGTAACCCTAAATGCGAAACACGTAAAACAATTTGTTGCTGGGGAATTTAACGTAAAGTTCCTAGAGAAGAACTTCAAATTTGCAAATGCGAAATTTAATCCTGCTTTTGAAAAACTCCTTGCTGAAAAAGGGGTAACAGCAAAAGTAAATGAACCGAAACTAGAGGCAGGCTCTGTTACAGTTGGCGGTGCTATCGATGACAAAAACTTCGCTGGATTAGATGGTGATTTCCCATTCATTGATGTAACGTTCAAATTAGAAAATGATGAGTTTTATGAGGCAAATGCTCAATTAGAGTCACCAGTGTTTGTATACTGGAAGCCAGGAGAAACAGAGCCAAATAGAATGCGTGTCCTTCAAGATCAATCATTCTCAGTAATGTCCTTAAATTCACTAGTAGAAGGAAATATTAAACCTGGTGCATTCTTAAATGAACGTGGATATTTAGATGAAAAGTTCGATTATACAAAGCTTGGTGTAAAAGTATATGCGACTGATTCTTACCGTCATAAGTTTGAAGGCTCACTAGATAAATACGGATACTTCAAATTAAATGGCCTTCCTGTTAATAAACGCGACTACAACTTATATGTAGAAGTGCCAGGGCATTTAACAAGCCAACTAACAACAAAATTAGGTACTGAAAAAGATGGTAAGCTGCTTGGCCAATATTATTATGCACGCCTTGATGAAAACCTTGCAGGTGATGTAAATGGTGATAAAGTAATTGATATAAAAGATGCTGAAATTATCGCTAGCAACTATGGTAAAAAAGGACTATCTGTGAAAGACGGAGACCTTAACAAAGATGGTATTGTCGACGAAAAAGATATTCGCTTCGTTGAAAAGAACTTCTTGAAAAAAGGACCAGATGCTTCTAAATCACAAACACCTGTGGAAAAATCAAAAAGCGGTACACTGGTAGATATTTTAAAGAAATTAGGATTAACACCTAAAAAATAATAAAGAGCACTCTACGTAAAGTAGAGTGCTCTTTTCTATAAACGACCCTAATCCAGCAAAAGGGGTATATTGGGGATATACAAGGGAAACCGGAAAAGGAATTTATATTAAATTATATAAATTCAGAGGTAGAAAGCAGTGTCCCGCCCCTGAATGATTTATCAATTACTATAGTACTGGTGCCATTGTTTCTTTTAATACTTTTACAGAATGAGCGAATTTCGCTTTTTCATCTTCATTTAACTCAAGTTCTACAATTTCACGTACGCCTTCGCGGTTAATAACAGCTGGGACACCCACGAAAGCATCTTTCTCACCGTATTGTCCTTCAAGGTATGCAGATACAGTTAATACGCTGTTCTCGTTGCTTAAGATTGCTTTAGTTACACGAAGTAGTGACATACCGATTCCGTAGTAAGTTGCACCTTTACGCTCGATGATATGGTAAGCTGCATCACGTACGTTTTCGAAAATTTTATCTAAGTCTTCTTGTTTGTACTGTTCGTTGTTAGCTAAGATTGTTTCTAGTTTTTGTACACCGATAGTAGCGTGGCTCCATACTGGAAGTTCAGTGTCACCGTGTTCACCAACGATGTAAGCATGAACGTTACGTGGATCTACATCTAAGTAGTCACCTAACATGTAACGGAAACGAGCAGAGTCTAAAGTAGTACCAGAACCGATTACGCGCTCTTTTGGTAGACCAGATTCTTTCCAAGTTACGTAAGTTAAAATATCAACTGGGTTAGTTGCGATTAAGAAGATTCCATCGAATCCGCTATCCATAATACCGCGAACGATTTGTTTGAAGATTTTTGTATTTTTCTCAACTAAGTCTAAACGAGTTTCACCTGGCTTTTGTGGTAATCCAGCAGTGATAACTACTAAGTCTGCATCTTTACAATCTGCATAGCTACCGCTCCAAACTTTTGTTGGTGATGGAGAGAATGGTACCGCATGGCTTAAGTCCATTGCTTCCCCTTCTGCTTTTGCTTCATTAACATCTACTAATACGAATTCTTCAGCTACACCTTGGTTGATCATTGAGTAAGCGTAACTACAACCTACAGCTCCTGTTCCTACTAATACTACACGATTGATACCTTTTTTCATGGTAATTTCCCCTCTCTATTGTTCACATCTATTTTTTATGATTGTTTAAGTAATTAATTAAAATACTAATTTAATGTTGTTTAACTTCTTTACACTCATATTGTAGCACGTATCATTGTGAATTACTTCACAAATTATGACCTATTTGTGAACTTTTTCACATAAAGTGTAAAGTTATTGGAATAGGTGTGGAATCCATTTCAATGGAGGCGTTTTCTTTAGATTGTGAAAGGGGATTTTCTTATGTTTTTTGTCGGTAAGTGAAATTAGATCAGCGATTTTTAGAATATATCGACCGTAACTCCAAATATATCAGCGATTTTTTAAATATATCGACCGTAACTCAAATTATATCAGCGATTTTTGCAACATATCGACTTACCGACAAAACTCGACAATGATAACAGTATAAAAAACGCCATCCTTTCTGTATATTTCTACAAAAAGAATAGCGTTTTTGGATTATATGGATACAAATTTATCTTAGCTGAATAGCGATATTTTTTTCATACACGTCAAATTAACATACCATCACTTATTAACAGTCAATAGACATGGAAACCTAGCAAAGCTCTTCAATTATTGTAGCAACACAGTCGTTTTCAAATCTTCAGCACCTCCATTTTTTAATGTAGCATTTAGACCACTAAGATACGTAGGTTCAATTGTTAAGGATTTTGGAGGATTATCCATTGGTGGAAGAGCTAAAACAATATGGTGTCCGTATAGTCCCGTGCTACCAACTTGTAAGCTGACTCCTTCGTAGATTTTTCCTTTATCATCAGTGACAGTATAATCAAGTGCTGGCCAGCTATCATTAACTTCCATTTCATTTGGATAATCAAAGGTCAAATCAATCCTCGTTGAAAGTGAAGAAAAGGCTACTTGATCTACTGTTAATGCATACAGATTATCTTTCGTTAATGTTTTTATATTAGGAGTAAATTTACGAATCTCACCTTCAACTTTTGTAAGAGGAAATGCTACGTTCCATGTACCTGTTTTTCCAAATAAATCTTCTCCATGGACTGAAACATCAATTTTATCACCAAATTCACCGTAATTAGCCAGAGTGAATTCATGCCGCTCGATAATGGTGTTTCGTCCTTTTGACTTCTGTGAAGTAGAACCAATTGCAGCTCTAACTTCTTTCCCATTAATGGTTACATAACTAAATCCAGCTTTCTCTTCATTGCTATTGGAAATAGTATTTTCTCCTTTGTATTCCACCGTGATCACTAAACGTCCGCCATCGTAAACAGCTTCTTTCACATTCATCGTTAAACCACTATGGTTATCTTGTCTTTCAATGGATGTAGCAAGCTCATCCTTTTCAATTTTATCAGAAGCAATATCATTAAATTGTGCATAAATGGGGCCTATAACTGGAACACTCGATAATGTCTTTGCCATAGCAGGAGAAATGAATCCAAAACCTAAAAGAGAAACACATATTCCACAAGCAACAAGACTAGAATACTTGATTGTTTTTTTCCTACGATATTGATTTTTCTTAGCTTGAAGCATGGCTGTTTTTTCTCTTTGAATTAACCGGTCTTCTGGTATAGGAATATCATTGATATGGTGATTAAATTCATCTTTATTCATAACTATATCCCTCCTTTAAAATGGGGCGTAAGGCTTGCTTTGCTCGATGTAATTGAGATTTTATCGTTCCTTCTGGAGAATTAAGAACCTCAGCAATTTCCTTAATAGATAAATCGTGATAATACCTTAATAAAATAATAGTTTTGTAAGTAGGATCTAAGAAATTAAATGCCTCGGTTAAATCCAATGATTGTTCTAATGTATTCATGCTCTCTTCTGTACATAAATTAGCAAATATTTTATCATTCGCAACAAATTGTCTAGAGGATTTTCTTACAAAATCAATGGATTTAAAAACAAGAATTTTGATAATCCAACTTTGAAATTTCTCCGGCTTTTTTAATTTTTTCAGTGAAAGATATGCTTCATAAATTGTTTCTTGGTATATATCCAGTGCATCTTGTTCATTTCTTACATAAGAATAGGCTGTTCGATATAATTTTGGGCGAACAAAAGTAATGAGTTGTTCAAATGCATGATCATTTCCTCTTATTGCTTGTTTTACTAAATAGGCTATGTCCATTTTTATTTCTTCCTCCCTTTACTAATATAGTCGAATGAGAGAATAAAAAGGTTGCAAAAATAAGTGCATATACATCAATCTTCTACAATTTATTGCAATGATTAATACCCAGCATTAAAGAAAAGACACCAGAAATCCATAAAAAAAGCAGACTATTCAAAGTCCACTTTTACACAACAAAAAAGAGATAGCAGATTATGCTATCTCTTTTAGTATGACCCGTACGGGATTCGAACCCGTGTTACCGCCGTGAAAGGGCGGTGTCTTAACCACTTGACCAACGGGCCAATTACTGGCAGAGAAGAAGGGATTCGAACCCTCGCACCGCGTTAGCGATCTACTCCCTTAGCAGGGGAGCCCCTTGAGCCACTTGGGTACTTCTCTATAAATATGGCTCCGCAGGTAGGACTCGAACCTACGACCGATCGGTTAACAGCCGATAGCTCTACCACTGAGCTACTGCGGAACAATTATGGTGGGCCTAAATGGACTCGAACCATCGACCTCACGCTTATCAGGCGTGCGCTCTAACCAGCTGAGCTATAGGCCCATAATTGAAAAGCGGGTGAAGAGAATCGAACTCTCGACCAGAGCTTGGAAGGCTCTTGTTTTACCACTAAACTACACCCGCATTAAATTGTAAATGGTGAGCCATGAAGGACTCGAACCTTCGACCCTCTGATTAAAAGTCAGATGCTCTACCAACTGAGCTAATGGCTCATTTTGAAAGTGGTGCCGACTAGAGGACTTGAACCCCCAACCTACTGATTACAAGTCAGTTGCTCTACCAATTGAGCTAAGTCGGCTTGCGACTTCAAAATGGTGGCTCGGGACGGAATCGAACCGCCGACACGAGGATTTTCAGTCCTCTGCTCTACCGACTGAGCTACCGAGCCTTTATGTAAAATGGCGGTCCCGACCGGGGTCGAACCGGCGATCTCCTGCGTGACAGGCAGGCATGTTAACCACTACACCACGGGACCATTTGGTTGCGGGGACAGGATTTGAACCTGCGACCTTCGGGTTATGAGCCCGACGAGCTACCGTGCTGCTCCACCCCGCGATGATAAAATATTTACTTTAGAAAAAAATGGAGGAGGTAGAGGGATTCGAACCCCCGCGCGACTCTCGCCGCCTGTCGGTTTTCAAGACCGATCCCTTCAGCCGAACTTGGGTATACCTCCGAGATGTAAACGTCTAATGGTGGACCTTGTAGGACTCGAACCTACGACCGGACGGTTATGAGCCGTCTGCTCTAACCAGCTGAGCTAAAGGTCCTTTATGGTAGCGGCGGAGGGGATCGAACCCCCGACCTCACGGGTATGAACCGTACGCTCTAGCCAGCTGAGCTACACCGCCATAAATGATATTAAAATAAGTGGAGCCTAGCGGGATCGAACCGCTGACCTCCTGCGTGCAAGGCAGGCGCTCTCCCAGCTGAGCTAAGGCCCCATGTTTTTGGGAATATCGGGAAGACAGGATTTGAACCTGCGACCCCCTGGTCCCAAACCAGGTGCTCTACCAAGCTGAGCCACTTCCCGTTAATAAAAGCGCGCCCGAGAGGAGTCGAACCCCTAACCTCTTGATCCGTAGTCAAACGCTCTATCCAATTGAGCTACGGGCGCATATGGTGCCGAGGGCGGGGGTCGAACCCGCACGGTGGTCACCCACCGCAGGATTTTAAGTCCTGTGCGTCTGCCTGTTCCGCCACCCCGGCATGTCATATTGAAAATTGGAGCGGAAGACGGGATTCGAACCCGCGACCCCAACCTTGGCAAGGTTGTATTCTACCACTGAACTACTTCCGCAAGACATGTTTGAG
>NZ_QNUD01000003.1:339087-355662 GCF_008042405.1 Bacillus sp. SH7-1 | reverse complement strand
AAGTAGATCTTTTACAAAACGGTAAAGTAGTAGACACAAAAGAAGTAACAGCGGCAACAGAATGGAAGTACACATTTGAAAAGCTCCAAGCATACGATGCAAACGGAGTGGCATACAAGTATGAAGTGAAAGAACAAGCAGTACCAGGATATGAATCTAAAGTAAGTGGTACTGATATCACAAATACAAAAGTAGGCAAAACAAAAGTAGAAGGAACGAAGACATGGAACGATGGAAATGCAACAGACCGTCCGACGATGATCAAAGTAGACTTACTACAAAACGGGAACGTGATTCAAACACACGACGTACTAGCAGTAATGGGTTGGAAATATATATTCGCGGATCTAGAAGCATATGATGCGGAAGGAAAGGCTTACGAGTATACAGTAAAAGAACAGCCAGTACCAGGATATGAATCCAAAGTAAGTGGTACTGATATCACAAATACAAAAGTAGGTCAAACAAAAGTAGAAGGAACGAAGACATGGAAAGATGATAACGCAACAGATCGTCCGGAAATGATTAGAGTAAATCTTTTACAAAATGGTACAGTGATTGCGACGCAAGAAGTAAGCAAAGCAACAGATTGGAAATATGAATTCAAAGATTTAGCAGCGTATGATGTAAACGGAGTAGCGTATAAGTATGAAGTGAAGGAACAACCGATAGCAGGATATGAATCCAAAGTAAGAGGTTATGACATTACAAATACAAAAGTAGGCGAAACAAAGGTAGAAGGAACGAAAACGTGGAACGATGATAACGCAACAGATCGTCCGGAAATGATTAAAATAGACCTTTTACAAAATGGTACAGTGATTGCGACGCAAGAAGTAAGCAAAGCAACAGATTGGAAATATGAATTCAAAGATTTAGCAGCGTATGATGTAAACGGAGCAGCGTACAAGTATGAAGTGAAAGAACAGCCAGTAGCAGGATATGAATCTAAAGTAAGTGGTACTGACATCACAAATACAAAAGTAGGCGAAACAAAAGTAGAAGGAACAAAGACATGGAAAGACGATAACGCGAAAGATCGTCCGGAAATGATTAAAGTAGACCTTTTACAAAATGGTACAGTGATTGCGACGCAAGAAGTAAGCAAAGCAACAGACTGGAAATATGAATTCAAAGATTTAGTAGCATATGATGCAGAAGGTAAGGCATACAAATATGAAGTGAAAGAACAGGCAGTACCAGGATATGAATCCAAAGTAAATGGTACTGACATCACAAATACAAAAGTAGGCGAAACAAAAGTAGAAGGAACGAAGACATGGAAAGACGATAACGCAACAGATCGTCCGGAAATGATTAAAGTAGATCTTTTACAAAATGGTACAGTAGTAGATACAAAAGAAGTAACAGCGGCAACGGAATGGAAGTACACATTTGAAAAGCTCCAAGCATATGATGCAGACGGAGCAGCGTACAAGTATGAAGTGAAAGAACAAGCAGTACCAGGATATGAATCTAAAGTAAATGGTACTGATATCACAAATACAAAAGTAGGCAAAACAAAAGTGGAAGGAACGAAGACATGGAACGACGGAAATGCAACAGACCGTCCGACGATGATCAAAGTAGACTTACTACAAAACGGGAATGTGATTCAAACACACGACGTACTAGCAGTAATGGGTTGGAAATATATATTCGCAGATTTAGCAGCATATGATGCGGAAGGAAAGCCTTACGAGTATACAGTGAAAGAACAAGCAGTACCAGGATATGAATCCAAAGTAAGTGGTACTGACATCACAAATACAAAAGTAGGTCAAACAAAAGTAGAAGGAACGAAGACATGGAAAGATGATAACGCAACAGATCGTCCGGAAATGATTAAAATAGACCTTTTACAAAATGGTACAGTGATTGCGACGCAAGAAGTAAGCAAAGCAACAGATTGGAAATATGAATTCAAAGATTTAGCAGCGTATGATGTAAACGGAGTAGCGTATAAGTATGAAGTGAAGGAACAACCGATAGCAGGATATGAATCCAGAGTAAGTGGTACTGATATCACAAATACAAAAGTAGGCGAAACAAAAGTAGAAGGAACGAAAACATGGAAAGACGATAACGCGAAAGATCGTCCGGAAATGATTAAAGTAGATCTTTTACAAAACGGTAAAGTAGTAGACACAAAAGAAGTAACAGCGGCAACAGAATGGAAGTACACATTTGAAAAGCTCCAAGCATACGATGCAAACGGAGTGGCATACAAGTATGAAGTGAAAGAACAGCCAGTAGCAGGATATGAATCTAAAGTAAGTGGTACTGATATCACAAATACAAAAGTAGGTCAAACAAAAGTAGAAGGAACAAAGACATGGAAAGACGATAACGCGAAAGATCGTCCGGAAATGATTAAAGTAGACCTTTTACAAAATGGTACAGTGATTGCGACGCAAGAGGTAAACAAAGCAACAGACTGGAAATACGAATTCAAAGATTTAGCAGCGTATGATGAAAATGGAGTAGCGTATAAGTATGAAGTGAAGGAACAACCGGTGGCAGGATATGAATCCAAAGTAAATGGTACTGACATCACAAATACAAAAGTAGGCGAAACAAAAGTAGAAGGAACGAAAACATGGAAAGACGATAACGCAACAGATCGTCCAACAATGATCAAAGTAGACCTTTTACAAAATGGTAAAGTAGTAGATATAAAAGAAGTAACAGTAGAAACAAACTGGAAGTATACGTTTGAAAAGCTCCAAGCATACGATGAAAATGGAGTAGCGTACAAGTATGAAGTGAAGGAACAACCGGTAGCAGGATATGAATCCAAAGTAAGTGGTACTGATATCACGAATACAAAAGTAGCGAAATTGACAGTAGAAGGAACAAAAACGTGGAACGATAACCAAGCAACAGATCGTCCAAGCTCGATTAAAGTAGACCTTTTACAAAATGGTAAAGTAATAGATACAAAAGAAGTAACAGCGGCAACAAACTGGAAATATGCATTCGCGGATTTAGAAGCATATGATGAAAATGGAGTAGCGTACAAGTATGAAGTGAAGGAACAGCCGGTAACGGGATACGAATCTGACGTACACGGTTATGACATCACAAATACAAAAGTAGGCGAAACAAAAGTAGAAGGAACGAAGACATGGAACGATAACCAAGCAACAGATCGTCCAAGCTCGATTAAAGTAGACCTTTTACAAAATGGTAAAGTAGTAGATACAAAAGAAGTAACAGCAGAAACAAATTGGAAGTACACGTTTGAAAAGCTCCAAGCTTACGATGCAAAAGGTAAGGCATATAAGTATGAAGTGAAAGAACAGCCAGTAGCTGGATATGAATCCAAAGTAAAAGGTACTGATATCACAAATACAAAAGTAGGCGAAACAAAAGTAGAAGGAACGAAAACATGGAAAGACGATAACGCGAAAGATCGTCCGGAAAAATAAAAGTAGAAGGAACGAAAACATGGAAAGACGATAACGCGAAAGATCGTCCGGAAATGATTAAAGTAGATCTTTTACAAAACGGTAAAGTAGTAGACACAAAAGAAGTAACAGCGGCAACAGAATGGAAGTACACATTTGAAAAGCTCCAAGCTTACGATGCAGAAGGTAAGGCATACAAGTACGAAGTGAAGGAACAGCCAGTACCAGGATATGAATCAAAGGTAAATGGTACTGACATCACAAATACAAAAGTAGGCAAAACAAAAGTAGAAGGAACAAAAACATGGAAAGACGATAACGCGAAAGATCGTCCGGAAATGATTAAGGTAGACCTTTTACAAAATGGTACAGTGATTGCGATGCAAGAAGTAAGCAAAGCAACAGGCTGGAAATACGAATTCAAAGATTTAGCAGCGTATGATGCAGAAGGAAAGGCATACAAGTATGAAGTGAAAGAGCAAACAGTACCAGGATATGAATCCAAAGTAAGTGGTACTGACATCACAAATACAAAAGTAGGCGAAACAAAAGTAGAAGGAACAAAAACGTGGAACGATAATAACGCAACAGATCGTCCGGAAATGATCGAAGTAGATCTTTTACAAAACGGTAAAGTAGTAGATACAAAAGAAGTAACAGGGGCAACAGAATGGAAGTACACGTTTGAAAAACTCCAAGCTTACGATGCAGAAGGTAAGGCATACAAGTATGAAGTGAAAGAACAAGCAGTTGAAGGATATAAATCCAAAGTAAACGGTTATGACATCACAAATACAAAAGTAGGCGAAACGAAAGTAGAAGGAACAAAGACATGGAACGATAACAATGCAACAGATCGTCCAAGTTCAATTAAAGTAGATTTACTACAAAACGGTAAAGTAGTAGACACAAAAGAAGTAACAGCAGAAACAAACTGGAAGTACACGTTTGAAAAGCTCCAAGCATATGATGCAAACGGAGTAGCGTACAAGTATGAAGTGAAGGAACAACCGGTAGACGGATACAAATCCGAAGTAAAAGGTTATGACATCACGAATACAAAAGTAGGCGAAACAAAAGTAGAAGGAACAAAAACGTGGAACGATAACAATGCAACAGATCGTCCAAGTTCGATTAAAGTAGACTTACTACAAAACGGTAAAGTAGTAGACACAAAAGAAGTAACAGCAAAAACAAACTGGAAGTACACGTTTGAAAAGCTCCAAGCATACGATGAAAATGGAGTAGCGTACAAGTATGAAGTGAAGGAACAACCAGTAGCTGGGTATGAATCCAAAGTAAAAGGTTATGACATCACAAATACAAAAATCAAGGACGAGCCAAATGTAGATCCGAAAGATCCAAGCACAGATCCGAAAGATCCGAAAGATCCAAAAGATCCAAGTACAGATCCGAAAAATCCAAACACAAATACAGGCAACAATAGCGATTCAAAAGTTCCACCTACTACAGAAAATGATAAGCCAACATTACTTCCTAACACAGGTGGAACATCAGCAGGAATGAGTTCAATTCTTGGAGGTATGGTATTGTTCCTTTTAGGTGGAATCCTACTCGCTCGTCAGCGAATTAAATAATAAAAAAGCTTTAGATTATTGATTACACTGTAATCTGAGTAGCTGACAAATTAAAAAATTACTATTGATATTGCTCCCTTTAGGTAAGTATTCAAAAACACTTCACAATAAGGTGAAGGGAAGAATGCAACCTGAAGGGTTTTTTTTATAGAAAAAAGGGAACAATTTCAAGGTGGACTCAATCAGTGGCTCTAAAACGATAACAAAACCGTTTTTAAGAAGCCCATTATCATTGGACCATAAGCTTAGAGCGTGGTATCTCATGTAATTTAAGGTCAATGCTATGTTTCATTAAGTTTTGGATGAATGCATAGCCATTTTTATGGCTAATTTAGAAATAGCATATTGTAAAGCTTTGTTCTTGAGTAGCTGATGCAACGTTTATTTTAGGAATGAAGGCATTAGTTCCTGAAGTTCAAGTTAACACAACTGCAAGAGCACCTTTTTATAATTGAAAAATCTTCTCATTAGATGTAATCAATAGTATTTAAATTTTTTATTCTACATAATGCTATGTGATTTATATCTTTTATTTATATATTACGATTTTAATTATACACCATAATACCATGTAATGAATATGCTTTTATGCATATTTATTTTTTCTTAATAAATAGCCACCGATTAATCGGTGGCTTGAAATAGTATTAAGCGGCTTTCTCTCCTGTTTTTACGGTGGATTGAAGGCTATTATAGACACCTGTACCAATAACCTCTAATGCCATTTTCATACGTTCAGGTGAAATGTTCTCAAATACGTTATCTTGAGGTGTGTGATATACCTTCTCGATATGATAGATTAATGGATTCCAGCTATCGACACCCATCCAAATAAATAGAGCAGCAGGAATACCAACTTCAGCAAATGGTACGTGATCACTAGAGCCGAATTTTCCTTGCAGTACGAGGTCATTATTTAACTGTTTACCTGCTTGCAAGGCTGCGTCTGTTACAAGGTTTGGAGAACCGTTAGGCGTCATAGCATATAAATTCTTTGCTTTATCGTAATTTGTTGCAACCATGTCTGCGTTAAAGACACCTAAAATTCGATCGCGTTCTTTTTGGGACAGACTATTAACATAATAATCGGAGCCAAGTAAGCCAGTTTCCTCAGAACCAAAAGCAATAAAGCGAATTTCTTTATCAGTTTCTACATTTTGAAAAGCACGAGCTAACTCTAATACTAATCCTGTACCAGAAGCATTATCGTTTGCTCCAGGTGCTCCAACGACACTATCATAGTGCGAACTTACAACGACAGCTTTTTCATTACCTGTACTGTTTTTTGGTTTCTTTTTAGCAATAACATTTAGAGATGTTAAATTAGATTCATGTCTTGCTTTTAGGGAAAGAATTGTTGTCCCTTTTTTAGCGATTTCTTCTTTAAATGCATTTCCTTGCGCATAAGCAAGACCAAAGACAGGGATAGACTGCTTTTTCGTTAGGCGGGGATTGAAAGTTTGTCCGTAGTTCCCACGTCCACCAATTAAACTGTATAAAAGAACACCTTTTGCTCCTTTGCTAACAGCATTTTCAACTTGTTTATTATAGTCTGCAACTGTTGTTCCTCTTTCGAATAGAACAATTTTTCCATTTACTTCATTTGGGATATCCTCTAATTTTGTCCCACCTTGAACAAAGATAAGAGGAGCTGTAACAGCTTCTGTAGAAATTAGTGCGTTAGGGGCAGCACCAGCTTGCCAATTACGCTTTGTGGATAATGGTGATTCAATAAAGCCAACGTATTGATCAGGCACTTGAAATGGTTGATATTCTACTTCATAGCCCATTGATTTAAGTTGCATACCAACGTAGCGCGAAGCCCATTCTTCTGATTTTGTTCCACCAGGGCGAGGACCAATTGTTTCGGATAAGAAACGGATATGTTCGATAGCGCGGCTTGCATCAACTTGTTTTGTGATAGATGAAGTCTGTGTGATTTCTGAAGTGGAATCAGCTTTGGCTTGTCCAATCGGAGCTAAGCTAACAGCGAGTGATACAGCAAGCAAAGAGCTTACTATTTTTTGTTTTAAAGATTTTTTCATTTTTTCCTCTCCTATTCTTCTATTCTCTCTGACTGACAAAAGAAGACGGATAACGACTTCATTTTACCCTTATTTTTATTATTTTTCAATATTCTGACATTGAGAAACAAAAAACTCTATATGCATATTTGCATATTTTTGACGGAGATATGTATGCTATCATTTTAAATGAAGGTTCGCTTTCTGTTTGGAAAGCTCCTACATTGCATGAATCTAGTGTACCCAAACTTTAGATTATGTAGAGAAAAGAATCCACTGTAGGGTTTCTTTTCTCGTGTTTGAATCATGTGATGATAAATATGTTTCCGCATTTCATAATTATCATCAGTGATATATGTAAGGCATCCATATGAAAATACGAGGCTGTTCAAAGGTTTTCCGTACTTTTGGACAGCCTCACCCCGTTAAAAGAACGATACTCTATGTATCGTTCTTTTTTTGCATAAAAAAACCCCCAATCAAATGTTCATTTGATTGGGGGTGAAAAACTATTAATAATATTTTTTTCGTTTTGTAGCTAAAATACTTAACAATCCAGCTAGTAGAAGTACGATACCTACTGTTTGGATAGGATCTTTTTTGTGACCTGTATTTGGAAGTTCTTTACCCGTATTTCGGTCATCTGGCTGTTTGTTTGTATGTGTTTCAGGATTTCCTTTTTCTAGCTCTTCGGAAGTTTCTTTACCATGTGTTTCAGGATTTCCTTTTTCTAGTTCTTCGGAAGTTTCTTTTCCTGTTTCCTCTTCTTTATTCGGAGGAGTGATTGGTTTATCATCTCCACCTGATGAAGAATCAATCTTTTTATTTGAGACTGTAATTTGTAGTGGTGCAGCTTGGGCTTTTTCAATTATAAAGCTTATTGGTGATGCATCTAATTGATAGCCAGTAGGAGCCTTTGTTTCCACTAATTGATAATTACCAGGTTTCAAATCATTTATGATTAATTTGCCATGTCGGTCTGTTTTTAAACCTTCTCGTACTACTTTTCCATCTTGATCTAAAATATTGAAAATGGCACCTTCAAGTGTTCCATGGTGCTCAATATCAACTTTAGTTAACTCCATTGAACCTGTTGTTAAACTATTTAAAGCTGTAACAGAAGTAACTTGAGATTGTCCTTTCGTAATTGTGAAAGGAATTGGCTTAGCGCTTAAATCGTATCCAGTAGGAGCCTTCGTTTCAATAAACTGATAGTCTCCCGGACGTAAATCAGAAACAGAAATTTTTCCATCTTTATTAGTAGTTAAATCAGAACGAATGTCGTTTCCGTTCATATCAACGATTTTAAAGATAGCTCCTTCAAGAGTAGAGCCGTCGATGTCATCGACTTTAGTTAATTCAACAGCGCCTTTAGTTAAGCTATTCGTAGCAGTAACAGAAGCTGTAGCTGTTTGGCTCTTTTCAACAGTAAACTTGAAAGGGTTTGGATTTAAGTCGTAATGCTTAGGAGCTTTCGTTTCAATAAACTGATAATCTCCTGGACGTAAATCAGAAACAGAAATTTTTCCATCTTTATTAGTAGTTAAATCAGAACGAATGTCGTTTCCGTTCATATCAACGATTTTAAATACAGCGTCTTTAAGAACAGAACCGTCGATGTCATCGACTTTAGAAAGTTCAACAGCGCCCGTAATTAAGCTATTTGTAGCAGTAACGGAAGCGATTTTTTCTTGTCCTTTTTTAACTGTGAATTTAATAGGTGTTTCGTTTAAGTCATAGTGATTAGGAGCTTTTGTTTCGATAAACTCATAGTCTCCTGGCGGTAATTCATCCACAACTAAACGGCCATTTTTATCAGTAGTTAAATCGGTACGAACATCGTGTCCATCCTTATTAACAATTTTAAATACTGCACCTTCAAGTGTTGTGTTTTCTTCAACATCATCAACTTTAATTAACTCCACACTACCTTTCGTTAAGCTGTTAGTAGCTGTAACGAAGACGTGTTTTGTTTGACTTCTTTCAATTGTGAACTTAATAGGATTTTCATTTAAGTCATAATGTTCCGGAGCTTTTGTTTCAATAAATTGATAGTCTCCAGGTTGTAAGTCTTTAGCGATGATTTTTCCGTCTTTATTGGTAACTAAATTCGAACGAATGTCGTTGCCGTTCAGATCAGTAATTTTAAATACCGCACCTTCCAGTGTTTCTTTCGCATCTAAAGAATCAACTTTCGTTAATTCAACGCCACCCTTAGTTAAGCCATTTTTAGCAGTAACAGAAACGTGAGCTGTTTGGCTTTTCTCGATAGTGAAAGGAATCGGTGTTTTATTTAAATCATAATCTTTCGGAGCTTTCGTTTCAACGAATTGATAATCTCCTGGTCGTAAATTAGAAGCAGAAACTTTCCCGTCTTTATCAGTAGTTAAATTCGTGCGAACAACTTTACCTTTCGCATCAATGATGTTAAATACTGCACCTTCAAGTGTTGTGTTTTCTTCAACATCATCAACTTTAATTAATTCTACCGCGCCTTCAATTAAGCTGTTAGTAGCAGTGACTTGTAGCTTCTCTGCTTGGCTTTTCTTAATTGTAAATTTAAGCGGTGTACTGTCTAATTTATAGTGTTCAGGAGCTTTCGTCTCAACGAATTGATAATCTCCTGGACGTAAATCTGGAACAGAGATTTTTCCAGCTGCATCTGTCGTAAGATTAATGTGAACATCTTTGCCATTACTTAAATCAATGATGTTAAATACTGCGCCTTTAAGGGCAGTGCCATCGACGTCATCCACTTTAGAAAGTTCAATCGCACCTTTTGTTAAACTATTTTTAGCAGTAACAGAAATCGGTTCAGCTTGTCCTTTTTCAATAGTGAAAGGAATCGGTTCTTTATTTAAATCGTAGTGTTTCGGAGCATTCATCTCGATGAATTGATAATCATCTGGACGTAAGTCAGAAACGTTAATTTTACCTTGTGAATTTGTTGTAAGATTTTCGCGAATTACAGTACCCTTCATATCAACAATGTTAAATACTGCGCCTTCAAGAGTGGTACCGTCGACGTCATCCACTTTAGAAAGTTCAACGCCACCTTTTGTTAAACTATTTTTCATAGTAACGGTAGCAATATCTTTTTGGCTTTTTTCAACTGTAACTACAATTGGGTTTTTGTCTAAATCATAATGTTTAGGAGCCGTTGTTTCGATAAATTGATACGTACCAGGACGTAAGTTTTCAACAACGATTTTTCCTTCATTATTTGTTTTTAAATTTGTTTTAAGCACTTTCCCGTTTTGGTCTAGTAAATTAAATACCGCATCAGAAAGTTTTATTTGATCGTTTAGATCATCCACTTTAAGTAGTTCAATACTACCTTGTTGTAAGCTATTTTTAGCATTTAAAGAAATAGCCTTCTTCTGTCCTTTTTCAATAGTAAAATTGATTGGTGTTTCATCTAAAACGTAATGCTTAGGAGCTTGCGTTTCGATGAGTTGATAATCACCCGGACGTAGGTCATCGATTTCGATTTTCCCTTTACTATTTGTAACAAGATCTTTATGAATTATAGTACCTTTCATATCAACAATGTTAAATACTGCGCCTTCAAGTTTTGTGTCATCGATGTCATCAACTTTAGAAAGTTCTACTGCACCCTTTGTTAAAGCATTAGTAGCAGTGACATGAAGAGTTTCAGTTTGGCTCTTTTGAATTGTAAATACGATAGGTTTTTTATTTAAATCGTAATGTTCAGGAGCAATTGTCTCAACGAATTGATACGTACCAGGGCGTAAGTTTTCAACAACAATTTTACCTTCGTCATTTGTTTTTAAGCCCTCTTCAACTAGCTCTCCGTCTTTATCTAATAAATTAAATACAGCATTAGCAAGTTTATTGTTTGTATCGATATCATCAATCTTTGTTAATTCAACGCTACCTTTTTTTAACGTGTTTTTACCTGTAACAGTAATTTTTTTCGTTTGACTTCTTTCAATTGTAAATGGAATCGGTGTTTCGTCTAATACATAATGTTCAGGAGCCATTGTTTCAATAAATTGATAGTTTCCTGGACGTAAATTAGAAACCAAAATGTCACCATTGTCGTCTGTAACAAGGTTTGTGCGAACTTCAATTCCATCCATATCAACAATTTTAAAGATTGCACCTTTCAGCATTGTACGATCGATGTCATCAATTTTCGTTAATGTGACTGCACCTTTTTTTAAGCTGTTAGTAGCAGTAACAGTAATGTTTTCTTTTTGACTTTTTCCGATAGTGAACGGAATAGGATCGTTGCTTAACGTATAGTCTTTTGGAGCTTTTACTTCAACAAACTGATAGTCTCCAGGGCGTAAATCAGAAGCGGTAACTTTACCGTGCTCATCGGTAGTTAACCCTTTACGAACTACCTTTTTAGTATCATGAGCGTCCACAATGATAAATTCTGCACCTTCAAGAGTAGCGCCATCAACATCATCCACTTTTGTTAAAGTAACGCCACCTGTAAGTAAACTATTTTTTACAGTGACAGGGACTGCAAGATCATCCTTGTTACCTTTTTTAATCGTGAACTTAATAGGTGTTTGATCTAATTTATAATGTTCAGGAGCTGATGTTTCAATAAATTGATAATCTCCTGGTGCTAAATCAGGAATAACTAATACTCCATAATCATCTGTTTTTAAATCTTTCGCAATTTCTTTGCCAGTTGCGTCTTGTAATGTGAACACTGCGCCGGCAAGAGTGATACTACTTTCCACATCATCTTCTTTAATAAGTTTAACTTTTCCTTTCGTTAAACTATTTTTAAATGTAAGTGGAAGGAGTTTTTGTTGTCCTTTTTCGATTGTAAATTCAATAGGTTCTACATTTACATCGTAATAAGTTGGAGCCTTTGTTTCGATAAGCTTATAGTTACCAGGGCGTAAGTCATCTACAACTAATTTCCCTTCACTATTCGTAACAAGGTTCGTACGAGCATCTTCATTCGTATCTCTATTAACGATTTTAAATACTGCCCCTTCAAGTTTTTCCTTTTCATCTGCAGCATTCACTTTTGTTAATTCAATACCGCCTTTTGTTAAGCTGTTTTTAGCAGTAACAGTAGCCGACGTCATTTGACTTTCTGTAATCGTAAATTTAATTGGATTTGTATTTTTATCGTAATACTTCGGTGCTGTTACCTCGATAAATTTATAATCGCCAGGGCGTAAGTCAGTAGCGATAACTTTACCATCCGTACCAGTTTTTATATTTTCGCGAATGACTTTCTTTTCATCATTAGCATCAACAATTTTAAATACTGCCCCTTCAAGAGCTGTACCGTCGATATCATCAACTTTTGTTAATTCAACATCTCCTGGTTTTAAAACATTTTCAGCTTTCACAAGTAGAGTTTCTTTTTGACTTCTATCGATTGTAAATGGAATCGGTGTTTCGTCTAGTACATAATGCTCAGGAGCCTTTGTTTCAATAAATTTATAGTTACCAGGACGTAGCTTATCAGCTTTTGTTTTTCCATCAGCATCTGTAGTTAAGTCAGTACGAACGTCATTATTATTTACATCGACAATTTTAAATACGGCACCTTTTAGAGGGTTTTTATCACCGAATTCATCCACTTTGAATAATTCGACTTCTCCTGTTTTTAAACTATTTGTTGCTGTAACAGTAGCAAAAGACTGTTGGCTTTTATCGATTGTAAACTCGATAGGATTTGCATTTAACACATAATCCTTAGGAGCTTCTGTTTCAATAAATTTATACGTACCAGGCTCTAAGTCTTTAATAGTTACTTTACCATCCGCACCAGTTTTTACATTTTCGCGAATGACTTTCTTTTCATCATTAGCATCGACAATTTTAAATACAGCACCTGCAAGAGCTGTACCATCGATATCATCAGTTTTTGTTAAAGTGACGCCACCTTTAATGAGGTGATTCGTCGCAGTAACAGTAACTGCTTTCTTTTGACTTTTTACAATTGTAAACTCAATCGGTTTTTTATCTATGTCGTAATCTTTCGGTGCTTTTTCTTCGACAAATTGATAGTCTCCAGGGCGTAAATCTTTTGCTTCAATTTGTCCCTGATCATTTGTCGTTAATTTTTCATAACCGGGAACTTTTATGTTGTTCCGGTCTCTTACACTGAACTCCGCACCAGCTAAAGTTTTTCCATCTTTATCGACTTTTGTTAAAATGGCCGATCCTGGAATCAAACTATTGGTTGCAGTTCGGTTTACTACAGTCGTTTGATCTTCTTTGATTGTAAATTTAATAAGTGTACTGTCTAATTTATAATGCTCAGGAGCAGTTGTTTCTTGTAAGTAGTAAGTTCCTGGTTTTAAATTATCTACAGTAATTTGTCCTTTATCATTTGTTGTTAATTCTTTATGTTCAGGAATAACCTGTTTGTTTTGATCAAGTAAAGAGAAAACAGCATGTTCAAGTGTTTCCCTACTCGTAGCATCAGTCTTTGTAAGTACTACTTTCCCGACAAACTTCTTATTTGTAAGGGTATATTTTGTAATTTCTTCAGGACCTAGCTCGACAAGTATACCTTCTTTTAATTCTTTACTAATTACATAACCTTGAGGTGCTTTCGTTTCTTTAATTAAATATTTATCACGTCGTAAGTTGTTAAACTTGGCGACGCCGTCATCACCTGTTGTAATTGAACGAATAGCGGTTGTGCCTGTCTGATCATATAAGGTAAATTCTGCTCCGGCTAATGGTGCTTTTCTATCTTTGTCATCAACCTTTATAATTTGAAGACTTCCGCGTCCTTTATTAGCAGAACCACCCCCAGATCCAGAAGATACTTTAACTACCTTTTCTTCTGTTGTTTCAACCTGGGTTAATGTTAAACGATTACCAGTAATCTTCACTTTATTGCTCACTGTCTCATTATTGTCTGCATTAATGAGTGAGCGATATTCTAAAATATAAGCTCGATTAATGGTATGAAGAAATTCAACTTTAAACTGTTGTTTTCCTGTATCGTTGTCTGTTGTTACTTTGAGTTTATAGTCTGTTCCTTCTTTTAATTCATTTGCTGTATCTTTTGTTAAAATGCCATCCACGGCTACTGTTGTTGGATATAGGTGGAAGGACTTTTCATCAAGAATTTGATTGTCTGTTGGGTTATCCGTTACGACAGCATTTTCAATAGTTGATTGACTCGGATTAATGGAAACACTCCAATCAATATACTTGTCATTTTGTTTTGCTGTTTTCGTAACACCGCTACCACCGTTTGTGATCTCAAATGCACCATGGATAGTAGTAACAGTTTTCGATCCATCTTTTAAATCGGCATAATTATCGTAGCGCTTATTAATTTGTTCGCCTACAAGTGAAGTTTTAAAGCTAATATAATATGCAGAATTAATTTCGTTTTTAAAATGAACCGTTAATGTATTGTTGTTATCTTTTGTTGGATTTTCTATCGTATATTCGCTAGGAGGAACAGGATCGCCTACTTCAAATCCATGTGCACCACCAGTTAATTGCATATGTCGAACTTCAATAGATTCCGGTATTAATTTTTGGTTATCTCTTAATACATCAACGATAGAAGGATCCTTAATCGTTCTATTATTATAGTTAAATCCAATGTCCCATTTAATTTCTTTCGTTTGGGCATTGTAAGAACCGTATTTAAATCCATTTCCTTTTGTATAGCCGTCAGGATCGAATTTATCATTGGAGGAACTATTTTTATCGTCCCCATTTATGTCTATCCATGATAAATTGGCTGTATTTTTGAATGATTTATTTTCATTCTCTTTAGATAGAGTTTCGTAATTAAAGTCTGTTGTGTATGTGATAGTTAAAGTTTTATCCATATTAGACTTGTAAATACCAGCTAACTTTACTTCGAATCCCTTATCGGTTACATGAAGTGTGTAGTCATCCCCTAATTTAAGTACATTTGATCCGTCAGTAATCTTGAAACTATTTTCCTGTAATGTTAGACCACCAAAGTCAAATGTATCCTTGATAACAGCATCGTTTAACACATATTTGTTATCATTTACAACAATTGTCCATTTTGTTGTTTTCGCATTGTAATCTGTATCGCCTGCATTTTTATTATGTTTCTTTATGATATTTTGTTGCTGTAGTGTAACTTTGTTTGTCTTACTTGAGCCACCATCTGCGATAATTTCATTTTTAATTTCTCCATCTGTTATGACATCACGCGCAGCTTTTGATGTGTAAGTAATTACATAGGCGCTATCAATATCTTCATTAAATTGTAAATCAAATCCCTCAGTTGTTTCTTTTACTGTGAAATTTGTAGCCTCGTTACCAGTAACAAGTTGCCCTTGATCATTATAAGAAGCATTTTTTACAACAATAGAACTTTGATCAATTTTATGATCCTTATCTAGAATATCTTTTAAAAGAGCAGCCTCTTTTTTGATCTTTCTTTGGTCACCGTTGTAAGTGATTTTCCATTCAATCGTTTGCGTTTTTGGGTTGTACTTACTAGTTTTTTCTAGATGCGTACCGCGTGATACAGTTACAGTTGAATTTGTAGATACACTGCCTTGATTATCACTGGATACCTTTGCATTGTTTTTGAAGCTAGTAACACTTTCATCTGTAATCTTTGTCGCATATTCAATTTCATATGCTTTATTCGTTTCCTTTTTAAAAGCGATATTTAATTTATTAGAGGATGAAGTCAGTTCATATTCTTCTTTAGGAACTTCTGCACCACGAGTTGTGTTCCCGTTAATATCTACTTCTAAATAGTAAACCTTAATAGAATCTTCGTTGAGATTTGTCCCATTTGGAATGTCATCTTGAAAGACGGCATTTATAAGTTTATCTTTTGTCTTGTTCATTTCTACTTTCCAATTAATTTGATTCGTATTAATTGGTCTATCAGGTACACCTTTTTTATCTATCGATTTTGTTACTTTAGGTTTGAAATCAAGCTCAATAATAACGTCTTTTTCTTTAATAGGGAATGGGATTTGTTTTTCTGTAGTCCCTGTGATTTTTACTTCATTAAACTCCGTACGAATGTTTAAATGTCCAGCGATATTAGGATGATCTTCAACATATTCGTTAAAAGTCATCGTTACTTTGCCATCAGGCGTAACAACGAATGATCCAATCGTATGTCCTGTTCCATCTATTAAATCTTCTGTAATGGTATTGTGGACAATAAAGTATTCTGGGAGTTGGAAAGTGTAGTAATCATCTTTTTTGACGTTCAGCGATTTTAAAACTTCCCATGTAAAATCGATTTGGGTAATAGAATCTGGACTTGGGCGATTATCCGTATTATTAAATGGCTTACCATCTTTATCCGTTAGTGTGACACCTGTTAAAATATTTTCTGTAATTTGCTTAGGTGATGGGTCTGGATTATCAACAGGCTGTTCTGTTGTGTTATCACCAGGATTATCCGTAGGTTGCTGAGCATCGCCGTTCTTTTGCTCTTCCGTAGGTTGCTGAGCATCGCCGTTCTTTTGCTCTTCCGTAGGTTGCTGAGCATCGCCGTTCTTTTGCTCTTCCGTAGGTTGCTGAGCATCGCCGTTCTTTTGCTCTTCCGTAGGTTGCTGG